>JAPDQV010000007.1:86718-101566 GCA_034505495.1 candidate division KSB1 bacterium
TCTGGAACTTGTTGCGGGATTGGTGCCGCGCAAAGTGCACTATCATCCGCCGGAAGGTCTTTTCCCGCAAGAAAGCAGTTTTGAAAGCCATGCCGAGGATCCGATCGAAAAATATTTTCTATCTCCCTTTTTCCGCGTACTGGAAGGCTTTTTTCGCCTGTTTTCTTGGATTCAGAGCGGCAGGACGCAACAGTATATTCTTTACGGCCTTGTATTTTTGTTGATTCTTATCAGCCTGATTATTGGAGTCAAATGGTGATTCGCCTCGGTCTCTATCTTTTTGTGCTGAGCTCGCCCTTTTATCTTTTGGGAGTGATCAATCGAACAAAAGCGCTTTGGGCCGGACGAAAAGGAGCGCCGTTGCTGCAGTCTTTCCATGAATTCCGGAAATTGATGCGCAAGGGCGAGGTCGTCAGTTCATCGTCATCGTTCGTGTTCCAAGTCGCCCCGACAGTCAATTTTGCTGCGGTGATCACTGCCGCTCTCATTTTGCCTTTGCCGGGTCATAAAGCCTTTCTCAGTTTTACCGGAGATTTTATTTTCTTTTCCTATATCCTGGCGCTGGCAAAATTTTTCATGGTGATTGCCGCTTTGGATACGGGAAGCAGCTTTGAAGGCATGGGCGCGGCTCGTGAAATGACCTTTTCGACTTTGGTGGAACCGGCTTTTTTTCTGATGATCGGATCGCTTGCTCTGCTGACCGGCCGCACGTCTTTCGGCGAAATGTTTTCTTCCTTCGGCGGCGTGACCGGTGATGCGCTCCTGCTGAAGATCCTTCTGCCTGCCTTGCTGGCCGTCATGATTCTGACCGAAGGGGCGAGGGTGCCGGTGGATGATCCCAATACTCATCTGGAGCTAACCATGATTCATGAGGTCATGCTCCTCGATCATTCGGGTCCCGATCTGGCCTTTATGATCTATTCTTCGGCCTTGAAAATGGTTCTTTTGATCGTTCTCGGCATTAATTTCCTCTTTGCACAGGTAATGGGAGGATTAGCTTCGCTCCTCATCCTGGCCGGCGGCGTTACGGTCGCCGGAATCGGCATAGGATTGATCGAGTCTTGGTTTGCCCGCCTGCGCATGTCGCATATTCCGCAGTTTATTCTTTTGATGTCGGCACTGGCGATGGCTGCTTTTGCAATCGTGATATTTTACTTGCATGGAGGGTTTTGATGGTCAACATCATCCTGATCCTCTTGGGCACAACCATACTTTACGCCTTTGCCGCCGGCAGAATCGATGCTTACATCAAAACGCTTTCGGTGCAGGGCTTTTTGCTGTTCCTGCTCGTGCTCGCCGACGCTCAACATGTCAATTTTCTGAACTTTGCTTTTCTCATTTTTGAGACTTTAATTATTAAAGCCATATTTATTCCTTACTTTTTGCTTCAAGTGCTTCGTCGGAATGAAATCAGTCGCGAAATCGACCCCTACATATCGCAATTTTATTCCCTGTTGATCGCGGTGGGAGTTTTTATTTTCGGATTCGTTGTAGCCTATTGGTCGGCGTCGATCGAAACCGGAATCCTGCCCCTCTATTTTGGTGTATCTGTTTCGCTGATTATTTCCGCTCTGATTCTAATTGTTGTAAGAAAGAGAATCATTACGCACATCCTGTGCTATATGATGCTGGAAAACGGCATCTTCCTTCTATCGTTGTCGGTGGCGGGGGAGATGCCTCTGCTGGTCAATATGGGCGTGCTCCTGGATTTGTTTGTCGGGGTCTACCTGCTGGTTATTTTCTTTAATCAAATTCAGAAAATATTTGACGGCAGCCATATCGATGTATTGACGGAGTTGAGGGATTAAATATGCCGGCTCTACTCTTGCTCGTGCCTTTTGCGGCCGGAACTATTCTTGTACTAGTTTCATCACGACTCTTAAATCGTCTTTTTCTGCTCGGCACGGCATTGTTGTATCTTTTCATAATCTTTGTGTCGGGTTCTGTATTTGAAGGAAAAGACACAAGTTGGGGGCAGTATTTCCAGTTGGATGGGTTGGGATATTTTTTCCTGTCCGTTTTGGCCGTCGTCTATGCCGCAGCCGCCTTATATTCTTTGTACTATTTCGATGAACACGGTTTGACCCCGCGCCGCGAAGCCCTTTATTCTTCCGCTTTGCTTTTTTTCCTCGGTGCCATGGCCGGCGTTTTGACCGCTTCTCATGCGGCCATGCTTTGGGTGTTCATGGAAGCCACGACGCTGACCAGCGCTCTTTTGATTTACTATGAACAGCAAAAAGCTTCGTTGGAAGCCGCCTGGAAATATATTTACATCTGCTCGGTCGGTATTGCGCTGGCGTTTGTGGGCATTATTCTGCTGTCGATAGCCGGCAAAACCATCGGCAGCTTGTTTTTCAGCAATCTCTATCGGCATGCAGCGGAAATGAACCATTTCTGGCTGAAATTATCCTTTGTTTTTATCCTGGTCGGTTTCGGCACTAAAATCGGCCTCGCCCCCATGCATGCCTGGTTGCCGGATGCTCACTCGGAAGCCCCTTCAGCCGTCTCGGCTTTGCTCTCCGGGGCTCTTTTGAATACCGCCTTTGTCGGCCTGCTGCGCATATACAAGTTGATGTCGGCTGCGGGGTTAAAGCCTTTTGCGGATAAGCTGATGCTCGGAACCGGTTTTCTCTCCCTGCTCGTAGGAGCTGTTTTTATGCTGCGTGTAGGCAGTTTTAAACGTATGCTCGCTTATTCTTCGATTGAAAATATGGGCCTCCTGGTCATCAGTGCGACGTTGGGCAAGCAAGGAATTACCGCCATGCTTCTGCAAAGCATCGGTCATTCGTTTTCAAAAGCCGGACTCTTTTTGACTTCCGGAAATATCCTTCACCTTTATAAAACTAAAAAAATCGACCAAATTCATGACCTGGCCGCAAAGGAAAAAATATCGGCAACCCTTTGGCTGCTTTTTATTCTTGCCATCAGCGGACTACCGCCTTTTCCGTCCTTTTGGGCTAAATTTATCCTCGTCGCTTCATTGATTAATGCCGGCTTTGGAACTCTCTTGGCCCCGTTTTTTATTTTTCTTATCTATATCTTTTACGCTATGACGAAAACCAGCATGAAAATGCTTTACGGCGGCTCCTCAAAAGAACATGCTTCTGCCTCATTGCCGATTCTTGCCTATCTGCCGCAACTGATTCTGCTTTTGCTTCTTTTTTTGATCGGAGTCCTGATCCCCGATCGTTTAACGGCAATGATTGATCGGATTGCAGCCTATTTCAATTGAAAGACTGTCTGCCCATGAGTTGGAAAGAAATAAAAAACCTGACGCCGGTACCTCTGGAGGAAATACCGATCCTCTCTCCGGACGATTTTCGGCAGCAAATACTTCAGGCGGTAAGCAGCGGCTGCCGTGTCGTCCAGTTCTTCGGCGAAAAAATAGCCGAAGGCGTGCGCCTTTATGCTGTTATGGGCGATGACCGAAAATCTGTGCTGATGCTCGCCTCCACCATCCTGCACGATTCTCAAGGATATCGTTCATTAACGCCCGAAGTGCCGATGTTTCATCTGTTCGAGAGAGAAGTGTATGAACAGTTCGGCGTGGAGCCGATCGGGCACCCGTGGTTAAAACCGGTTCGTCATGGCATTGCAGGCATTCATAAAGACCGCCGGCCTTATGAGTTTTTTTCCATCAAAGGCGATGAAGTGCATGAAGTAGGGGTCGGTCCCATTCATGCGGGGATTATCGAGCCGGGGCACTTTCGCTTTTCCTGTTTGGGCGAGCAGGTCGAACATCTTGAAATCGAGCTTGGCTTTCAACACCGCGGTGTCGAGCGTCTTTTTGTCGAGCATCGCGATCACCCGGCTTACTTAACCGCATTGTCCGAATCGATTGCCGGCGATACCGTCATCGGTCATGCTTCGGCATTCCATTCCGCCGTCGAGGCGCTCGCCGGCTGTCCCGTGCCGCATCGCGCCTCGTCCCTGCGGCTTATCATGCTTGAACTGGAACGGATTGCCAATCATACGGGCGACCTGGCGGCGCTTGCCAACGATATCGCTTATTTGACCGGATACGCCGTTTTTGGAGCTCTGCGAACAAGAATCATTAATCTTTCTTTGTCGATTTGCGGCAGCCGTTTTGGTCGCGGCATGATCACTTTTGGCGGCGTGCGCTACGACATTTCTGCTGCCGCCGTGCAGGAAATCAGCGACGAGTTGTGCCGGTTTCAAGAGGATATTCAGCGTGCCGCCGAGGTTATGTTCTCTTCACCATCAGTGCTCGCGCGTTTTGAAAAAACCGGCGTCGTTCCCGTCGATACAGCCAGGGCAATCGGCATGGTCGGACCGGCGGCGCGTGCCTCCGGTTTGTCTGTCGATGTGCGGGCCGACTATCCTGTAGGTGCTTATCTTCATCGACCGGTTCACAAATTGACCTTGCAAAGCGGCGATGTGATGAGTCGGGCGCTTATCCGCCAAATTGAAATTAAGCAATCTATCCAACTGATTTTGGAAGAACTGCGCTATTTGCCGGGAGGCGAGGTGATTTCTCCTCTCAAGTCTCCTGAATCCCAGGCATTGGTCGTTTCAATGGTTGAAGGGTGGCGGGGAGAAATCGTGCATGTCCTTATTACCGACCGCGACG
Organism: candidate division KSB1 bacterium; assembly: GCA_034505495.1. Lineage (NCBI taxonomy): Bacteria > Pseudomonadati > Candidatus Zhuqueibacterota bacterium. The sequence continues at coordinate 91,310 of JAPDQV010000007.1, forward strand.
GGAAGGTGAGACGCTGCAAGCTTAAGGATCCTTCGTTTCATAATTGGTTTGGGCTTGCGCTGGCGGTGCGGGGAAACGGCATCTCAGATTTTCCTCTCTGCAACAAGAGCTTTAATCTTTCCTACTGCGGTTTCGATCTGTAACGGAGATCCAATATGTTCGATCTGCTCAAGATGAGAAATCGGCACGGCAGGCCGGTGATAACGAACCTGCGTTCGGCAAAGCTGAATTCGCCGTTTCGCGGTTTTCCGGTGCTGCAGTCGACAAGGGATGGTCTAAAAGTTGAAGTTGCCGCACAAGCTTGTCCGACCGGCGCTCTGACGAGCCAACCTTTTGTGCTCGATATGGGCAAATGCATTTTCTGCGGCCGATGCGCGGAGGCTTCACCGGCGGTGATTTTTACGCCGGAACACCGGCTGGCTGCGATCCGGCGGGAAGGTCTGGTGATCAATGAAAAGACGACTTTTGAGGATTTTCGGAAAAGCGCCGTAGAGTCCCGCGCGGAAATCAAACGATATTTTTCCCGCTCGCTGCGCTTTCGTCAAGTCAGCGCCGGCGGATGCAACGGCTGCGAGTATGAACTCAATGCATGCAACAATGTCAATTTTGATATGGGGAGATTTGGAATCGACTTTGTTGCTTCCCCGCGTCATGCCGACGGCCTGGTCGTCACGGGGCCGATTACCCGCAATATGGCGCCGGCTCTGTTGGACGCCTGGCATAGTCTGGCTGAACCCAAGCTGTTAATCGCCGTCGGCGCCTGCGCGATAAGCGGCGGTCTTTTTACATCCGGGGAACTTGATCGAACGATCTGGGAGACTTTGCCCGTTGATTTGTATGTGCCGGGCTGTCCTCCGCATCCCCTAACCATTATTAACGGTCTTTTAGATCTGTTGGGCAGATGACGCCTGCTTGCCCTTAATGCCCCATATGCGCCGGCATGTAGGGAGCAAGAATCAGCACGGCAATACAGGCAAGCGTGCAGGTCACCAGACCGACGATCAGGCCCACTTTCAGCCACTCCCAGAAAGAAATGTGCGAGTGGTAACGCTTTTCCAGCATTCCCAGTGCGACGATATTTGCGGTCGAGCCGATGGCGGTAATGTTGCCTCCGAGCGTGGCGCCGAACAGCAGCGCCCACCACAGCTGGGTGTAGCCGAGCTCTTTTACTATGGGCACAAACGCGGCAACAAAGACGATGTTATCGACGAACGCCGAACCGATGGCGGAGATGAAGGTGATAAAAGGCGTCAACAGCGTCGGATTGTTGCCGAACAACCCGCGAAAGTCGTGGGCAATTTGCGCCGTCACGCCGGTGTATTCCAAAGATCCGGCTACGGAAAAAAGCATCATGAAAAAGAGCAGCGTCCACCATTCCACTTCCGATTCGATATAATGCCGCGCCCGTTCATTGCGCCAAATCATGAGGATGCCGGAGATGGTCAATGGAGCGACAATGAGAATGGTGTTCTTTTCCACGCCCAACCAAGCCTCGATTTTATAATGCATGGCAATCAGCGAGATCGCACCGATAAGAATGGCCAGGCCGCGGCCGTAAGGAATTTTCACCAATGGACCAAGTCCCAAATGCGCCTGTCGGCGTGCTTCGAGCCGCTCGGTCAGCAGGTGGATTTCTTTGCGATAGATGAATAAAAGAATAAAGAGGGTAACGGTTACCGTCAAAAGCATTACGGGTGTGGCCCAAATGATAAAGTCTTTGAAAGAGAATCCCGCTTTGGTGCCGATCAGAATGCCCACCGGGTTGCCGAGCATGGTGCCGCTGGAACCGATGTTGGTCGCCATCACGGCAATGATGACGAAAGGTGTGGGTCGAATTTTCAAAGTATCGCAAACTTGAAAAACAAGCGCCAAAACAAATACAATGGAGGTCACTTCATCGACAAAACAGGCCATGATGGCGGAGATGAATACAAGAATGATCGTAAACCGGAGGCCGTTGATCTTTTTCATGCTGACGACCATTTGAATGATCCAGCTGAACAGACCGAGATCCTTGAGGACTCCGACGAGGCACATCATGCCGATAAGAAAGAGAATGATGTCCAACTCGGCCGACTCGATCATTTGTTCGAGAGACATGACCTTTCCGCCCAACAGGACGGCAATGCCGATGAATGCGATCGCCAGCCGAAAATTCCAGAACATCAAGGTGGCCGAAATGATCAATACAAAGATCGAGGTCGCAAGGATCATTTTACCGGTATTGAGCCCGGCAAAATGAGCCAAAAAGCCGGCCAAGCCGCTCAACATAATCATGACCAGTCCGCGAATAAGCAGCTGTTTGCCGGTGAGCTTGGTATTGGTTTCAGTCATGGTTCAGACTCGCAGTACTTTATTCAGAAATTGCGGCAGAGTCACTACGCCGACGAGCTTTTTGCCGTGCAGAACATAGACGCGGTCGGTGTTCTTTTTGGTCATTTCCTTGGCGACTTGGATCGCCGGTGCGTCCTCAGGTACGACGGCATAGTTCTGCGACATGATTTCAGCCAACCAGGTGATTCCTTCATTGGCCAGGACGTTGGCAAACGGCTCGAAGTGAAGAATGGGTGATAGATCGTCCATCCACAAAATATAATCGGGCAGGCAGACGCGCATCAGTTCCTTGGCGGCCACGACGCCGACCAAATCGCCGTCGCGATCGACGACGGGCAGATCCACCAAATGGTGCTCGATGAACAGATTGATGGCCTGCTTGAGCGTGTCGTTGTCTTTGAGGGCGATGATGTCGTTGCTCATAATGTCGCGGGCGCAGACATAGGGAGGAAGGATGACGCCGCCGCGATCGAAGAAGCGCCATACGTCTTCGGCCGATTCCAGATTGGCTGCCTCCCGAAACGCGCCTTGATTTTGACACATCTTGGCCAGCGAACTGAGCGCCTGAAGGTAAAGCGCCGGCTGATCTTTGGGAACGAGAATCAGCACGACCATGTGCACTTTGTGCGGTGCGTGAAAATCGATCCCGACTTTGGATGTGGCGATACCGACAATAAGATTGTGAATGGTGTCCAGGCGGGCATGCGGTACGGCAATGCATTCCGACAATACCGTGGAGTCCGACTTTTCCCTTTCGAGAACCGCTTCGAAAGCTTTTTTGACGTTGCCGATTCCTCGATTGAGCGCCAGCTTTTCAAGAATCTGCCGGATTACCGCATCCCGTTCGGTATAGGGGGTTTGGCAAATAATATCATCCGGTGAAAAAAACGACGAAAAATGAAGCGATGAAGAGTGAGTAGCCATAGAATTTACTCCGTTAGGCTTCAGCACGGATGTGCATATTCATTTTACAAAAATATTTTTTGAAATGCTCGATTTTTTTTGCGGGCCACGGAGGACCTACCAAAGTGGAATAAAATACCGTCTGTGTCCGTTTTGCATGATAGTAAAAATGCTTAAAAATTGATAATAAAACAGGAAATTGAAATGTTTCTTTTTTCGACCAAGTCATACTATGCGCTGAAAGCGCTGATGGAAATGTGTCGTCTAAGCGGCGGCGGCAATCTGGTGTCGCTGGCGGAAATCAGTGCCAGGCAAAATATTCCGCTTAAATATCTCGAACAAATCATGTTGAACTTGAAACGGGCAGGTTTTGTCGAGAGTCAGCGCGGGGTCGCCGGCGGATTTCGTCTGCGCCGAAGCGCCGAAGAGATCAGCGTCGGCCAGGTGGTTCGCGCGTTGGAAAACTATGAGGAGGGCAGGGAAATGAATGCGGAAGGCCCTTCCATCGATGATCAGGTGCTTTCGGCAATCATCGAACAGGCCCGCGAAGCCGCCGTAAGGGTTTTGGATCGAGAAACCTTGCATACTCTCCTGCAAAAGGCGGAAGAACGACAAAGATCTAACGAAGCTATCAATTATTTCATTTAATTAAGGAGGTTACAATGGGCAAAAATTCCTGGCGATTCGAGACATTGGCGCTGCATGCCGGACAAACGCCCGACCCGACAACCGGTGCGCGGGGGGTGCCGGTCTATCGCACCAGCTCTTATGTGTTTCGCGACACCAAACATGCGGCGGATCTGTTTGCGCTGCGCGAGCCCGGCAATATTTACACGCGATTGATGAACCCCACTCATGATGTGTTGGAACAGCGTGTGGCGGCTTTGGACGGCGGCGCCGCAGCGCTGGCGCTGGCCTCGGGCACTTCGGCCATTCACTACACGGTCATCAATATTTGCCGTGCGGGTGACGAGATCGTGTCCGCCAACAACCTTTACGGCGGCACCTACACCATGTTCGACGTGATTCACCCTCAGCTCGGAATAAAAACCAATTTTGCTGCGCCGACACCCGAGGCGATCGAAGCCGCGATCACTGAAAAGACAAAACTGATTTTCATCGAAACCATCGGCAACCCGGGGCTTGATGTATCCGACATCGAAGGGATTGCCGCCGTAGCCAAAAAGTACCATTTACCCCTTGTCGTTGATTCGACTTTTACGACGCCCTATCTCTTGCGTCCCATCGATTACGGCGCCGACATTGTGATTCATTCATTGACCAAGTGGCTGGGCGGGCACGGTGCAGGCATCGGCGGAATTGTGGTGGATGCCGGTCGATTCGATTGGACCGACAAAAAGTTTCCTCTATATAACGAGCCTGATCCCGGTTATCACGGGCTGCGCTATGCGCATGATCTCGGCGAGCTCAATCATCTGGCCTTCATTATGCGCATGCGTTTGGTACCGCTGCGCAATCTCGGCGCCTGCATTTCACCGGACAATGCTTGGATCTTTCTACAGGGTATCGAAACGCTGCCGCTGCGTATGGAACGCCATTCGCAGAACGCCATGGCGGTCGCCGAATTCCTGCAAAACCATCCCAAAGTCGAATGGGTCAAGTATCCGGGATTGCCCTCGCATCCGACGCACGAGATCGCCAAAAAGTATCTCAAAAAGGGCTTCGGCGCCATGGTGGTTTTCGGGCCGAAAGGCGGCGCAAAAGCAGGAGAAGCGTTTATAAACAACCTCAAACTCTTTTCACATTTGGCGAACGTCGGCGATGCCAAGAGTTTGGCCATTCATCCCGCCAGTACGACTCACTCGCAGCTGACGGAAGCGCAGCAGCGCGAGGCAGGTCTGCCGCCCGAGCTCGTGCGCCTCTCCATCGGCCTGGAGCATATCGACGACATTCTCGAAGACATTGATCAGGCCTTGGCACGTACCTAGATGAAGGAGTTGGAAAATGGCGATGATTTTTGCAGATAACAGCTATTCCATCGGACGCACGCCTTTGGTGCGCCTAAGAAAAGTGACCGACGGCGCCCCGGCGACGGTTATCGGCAAGATCGAAGGTCGAAATCCGGCCTATTCGGTCAAGTGTCGAATCGGCGCATCCATGGTGTGGGATGCGGAACAGCGCGGTCTTCTCAAGCCGGGGGTTACTTTGGTGGAGCCGACCAGCGGCAACACCGGCATTGCTTTGGCCTTTGTGGCGGCAGCGCGCGGCTACAAACTGATTCTTACTATGCCGGAGACGATGAGCATTGAGCGGCGCAAATTGCTCAAAATTTTGGGAGCCCAGCTGGTGCTTACCGAGGGCGCCAAGGGCATGAGGGGCGCCATTGCCAAGGCGGAAGAAATTGTCAACAGCGATCCGGAACGCTATCTCATGCTGCAGCAGTTCGAAAATCCCGCCAATCCCCGCATTCACGAACAGACGACCGGCCCTGAGATCTGGCAAGATACGGACGGCGCCGTCGATGTTCTGGTAGCAGGTGTGGGGACCGGCGGCACCATCAGCGGCGTTTCGCGTTATATTAAAAAGTCGATGGGAAAGGCGATCGTCAGTGTGGCTGTAGAGCCGGCTGACAGTCCGGTAATTACGCAAACATTGGCCGGACAGGACCCTCGCCCGGCGCCGCACAAAATCCAGGGCATCGGCGCCGGCTTTGTGCCGAAGAATCTCGACCTCTCGCTCATCGACCGGGTCGAACGAGTGACGAACGAGGAGGCGTTCGAATATGCCAGACGTCTGGCGCGCGAGGAAGGCATTTTGGCGGGCATCTCCTGCGGCGCTGCCGTCGCGGCGGCCGTTCGTCTTGCCAAAATGCCCGAGTTTGCCGGCAAGACCATAGTGGTGATATTGCCCGATTCCGGTGAACGATACCTTTCTACGGCGCTTTTCGACGGCTTGTTCGACCGCGAAACCGGTATGTGATGATGCATCCACGGCTTTTGTACTGGGCAGGCCGTCTTGCTGATCGGCACTCTAAAAAATAGCAACGGAATAGACTTTCCGGAGGAACTGTTAAAGGAATCCGTCACCTTTTTTTGTTTAGGATTAACTCGGAGAACAGACGATGAAGAGACGTGAATTTTTGAAATATTCAGCTGCGGCAGCAGGTCTTTCCGCACTGCCCTGGATTTCCTGGGCGGGGGAAAAGCCGACAAAGAAATATGCCAACGATATCGTGACGCTGGGTAAAACCGGCATCAAGGCATCTCGGCTGGCTATGGGGACCGGCACCCACGGCGTCAACAAGCGGTCGAATCAATCGCGCCGCCTGGGCATCGAGGGCGTTGCCGATCTGTTGTATGCCGCCTATGAGCGTGGCATCAATTTTTGGGACTCGGCCGATCAGTACGGCACGCATCCTCATCTTAAAGAGGCGCTCAAGCGGATTCCCCGAGAAAAAGTGGTCATCCTGACCAAGACCCACGCCACAACGGCCGAAGAAATGCGGGCAGATATCGACCGTTTTCGCAAAGAGATCGGCACGGATTATATAGACATCGTGCTGCTGCATTTCATGACCAATCCGGAATGGCCGAAAATCAAAGCCGGCGCCATGGAGGAGCTGGCCAAATTGCGCGAGCAGGGCGTCGTTCGCGCGCACGGCGTTTCCTGTCATACACTCGGTGCCCTGCAGGCTGCAGCCGATTCCGATTGGGTGCAGGTCGACTTGGCGCGCATCAATCCCTACGGTGCCACAATGGACGATAAAGTCGAAGTCGTTGTGCCGATTCTCAAGCGCATGCACGAACAGGGCAAAAGCGTGCTGGGCATGAAGATATTCGGGGCCGGACAGCTCCGCGACAAGGTTGACGAATGTCTGCGGTTCATTTTAGCGCAGGACTATGTCGACGCTTTTACGATCGGCCAGGAGAATAAAGATGAGCTGTTCGACTTGATCCGGCGCATACCGGAGGCAAGTATGGGTTAAGGAGAGCGGCGGCTGCATCGCCGCTCTCTTTTTTGGGGAAAGCGCGTTTTTCCGTTTGAATTCACAGTGTTTTAATTTATCTTTTGCCGCAAATCAGCATGGGTGCCGGCAGACCGGCCCCGATCCGTTTTCGTCTAAAAACAGAGGATGCGGAGATGAAAGAGCAGGCGGCTTCTCGAAGAATCGTTTCCCTTGATGCGCTGCGCGGATTTGACATGTTCTGGATTACCGGCGGCGACTCGATCTTTCCGGCGCTGTTTTCTTTTATCGGTACTCCCTTTTTTCTCTCCCTCTCGAAGCAGCTCGAACACAGCGAGTGGAACGGCTTTACCTTTTACGACCTCATCTTTCCGCTGTTTATGTTCATTATGGGCGTTACGATGCCCTTTTCTCTCGGCAAATATTTGGAAAGAGGCGGCACAAAGGCCGAGGCGTATCGTCGAGTGATTCGCCGCAGCCTCCTTTTGATCGTATTCGGCCTCATTTACAACGGCATCCTTGACCTTAATTTCAGCCAAATGCGCTATGCGGGAGTCCTCCAGCGGTTCGGCATCTGTTACTTTTTTGCGGCAATGATTCTCATCCACTTTCCCAAACCGAAAAGCCAGGCGATTTGGGCGGCCGCAATCCTCCTGTTTTACTGGGCCATTATGGCTTTGGTGCCGGTTCCCGGCTTCGGCCGTAATGTGCTGACTCCAGAGGGTAATCTCGCCTCCTATATCGATCGGCTGTTGCTCCCCGGCCGCTTTTGTTGTTTCGAGTACGGAGACAACGAGGGTCTGTTGAGCTCGATTCCGGCCGTGGCGACGGTATTGTTGGGCGTGCTCGCAGGCCACCTGTTGCGTTCCCGCTTGGCGGAAACAAGAAAAGCCCTCACTCTTGCTCTGTGGGGCGTAGGTTCGTTGGTGATCGCATTGATCTGGAATGTTGTCTTTCCGATCAACAAACTGATCTGGACAAGCAGCTATGTTTTGTACGCCGGCGGATGGAGTCTGCTGCTGTTGGCGCTTTTTTATTACATCATTGACGTGCGCGGCAAACAAAAATGGGCCTTTCCGTTTGTCGTCATCGGCATGAACTCCATTACCATTTACCTGGCCCAGGCGCTGTTCGATTTCGGCATTATCGTCAATATTTTCCTGCGCGGCGTCATGCGATATATGGGCGATTTCCGACCGGTGTTTTGGGCAATCTGCGTTTTTGCCGTTAAATGGCTGTTCCTCTATTATCTCTACAAACGAAAGATCTTTTTACGGGTATGAGGATGGTTCCATAATGCCGCGCGCGGCAAGTCTTTTCAAGCCTGAATTGTTTAAAAGTTGCCTCTTGCTTAAACAAAGCTTTTAACGGGAGATAAAATGAAACGATTGTTTCCGGCGATTGCCGCAACTGTTTTTCTGGCCTGCGCGGCAACCGTCACCCGTTTCGAACAATATTCACCGGCCATGACCTTGGCGGTAGAACCCGACAGCACCGTGGTGATCGGCCGTGACGACCAGTTTACCGGCGTACTGTGGCTCAATCCGATCCTTGCCGCGGAAAAGACGCCGGTGACGCAGGTCAAACTGATCGAAAATTACGGCGTTTATTTCGTGTCGGCGGAAGGGTTTCGCCGCGTCTGGATGATCGAGCCCAAGGGCGATGGAATGTCGGCTGTTTACCGATCCGTTGATGTGACGCCGAAAGATGAAACTGACGTCTATGAGCGGATCTCTCTGTCACGGTATGGAACGAATGACAACGCCTGTGTGCGCGTGCGGCTGGGAAGACGAGAGGCTTTTGTCGACAAAAAGGGACGCGTCTATGAAAAATGGGCTGATTAGCTGTATTGTGCTTGTGCTGTCGGGCTTTGTATCAGCAGATGCGCAGGATCTGCAGGAATACTATGCCTCGGCCAAGGATGCGCTGCTTGCCGCCGACCCTAGAAAGGCGCAGCAGCTGATTGGTGAAGCCAAAACCCTTCTGGAAGATGATCCGCGGCTCGATCCCAACGGCATGTTCAGCCGCCGTCTGCTGCCGCAGATCGAGCGTTATGCCGAAGCTATGGCGCAGCTTTTGACAAAGCTCGAAGAGTTGGCTGCGCAAGGAAACATACAAATCGAATGGCCTGATCTTCCGGCATCGACAGAGGCCGTACAACAGTATGCGGCAATTGCCAAGGAAAAATCCGAGCAGCTGCTTGCCTCGCGTTCGCGACTTCTGGCGGAAAGCGATTTGCCTTCGGAGTTCCGTGAGGCGCTGCGGCAATCTCTGCCTTACCGGCAGATCGATCGCGCCGTTTCGACCGGTATCGTCGAACAATTGACCAGGCGATTCGTCGGCATCACTTCGGCCCTGGTTGATTCGCTGAAGGGAGTTAACCGCCGTTATGCAAATTTGTCCAAGGCATTGGAAAAAGCGAAAAGGACGCCTGCCGTTTCACAGAGCGAAATCAGCAAGTTGAACGAACAGTTGGTCCAGGTAACGCGCGAACGTGACAAGCTTCTGCAGACTTTGGCCAAAATGCTGCAGGCTGATGTGGGCGAGGACGTCAAGCCGGTGACCAAGGCTTTGGAACGGCAGAATCTGGAAACGATCTTTACCAACACGTTAAACTCGGAAATCAAATACCTCCGCAGCGTCAAAGAGGTGGATCGGCAGACATACCAAAATCTCCTCAAAGGCTACGAACGGCTCGAAAGCTATAATAAAATTTTTGTCAATACGGGGGTAGCCAAGGATAAAAGCGAGCAGTTACGTGAGCTGAAAGCGTCGATCGATCAGCTGAAGGTGACCGGGCGACGCCCGTCGCCGATGCTGTTTTTCATTCTGTTGGGCATCGTCTTGACGGTCGGCTTTTTGATCTTGTTTCGCTTGGCGTCGAAAAAGTCTGCTCCTGTCGGAACCGGCAGCCATAATGCGGCAGGACACGCCAAGCACTAAAAGACTTTTGCCGAAGCAAAACAGCCTTTCTATCTAACGATTGCACATCGTGTCCAAGCTGTTTCTGCGGGTGAGGTTAATTTAAGCACATAAATTCCGGCAGGCAGGCTCTCTGATTGCCAACGCAAGCTATTTTCTCCGGCAGCCATAAA
>JAPDQV010000007.1:101576-114422 GCA_034505495.1 candidate division KSB1 bacterium
CGGCTGCGGCCTTTCAGGTCGAACACCTCGATGCGAACGTTCTCCCCGCGCGACATAACAAGAGCCAAGGTCGCGGTACCGTTAACGGGATTGGGCACAGCGCGCAAAGAGAATGACTTTGGCAGTGTAGTATTTCCAACCTTGGCGGGAAGTTTATTCAGCAGACGAACCGCCTCATCCGCTTTGCCCTCCACAAGATAATCGACCACGCGGTTCAGTTCCGCCTGCACATCCCAATTGGTCGCGTAACTTTTTCTCAGTTCAAGGATTCGCAGCGGCATCGGCAAATGCGTCTTTTGAAACCGAAACTCGGGGTCAATCGTCCGACGCGCTTCCTGAACGATTTCGAGAAAGCGATAGCCGAACTCGACGGTCGGCTCGATCATGGTGCCCTCGCCGTAATCGTTCCACGTTACCAGTTGGATGACGTCGGCATGGTTGTCCATCGCCTTCTGCAGGGTGGAACGAAACACCTCGCCGTTGCGATGATCGAGCACGCCGTAACCGGCACCGACGCCCGCCTGTTTGTAAATATCACGAAAGCCGGCAAACGCACCGGCGACGAGATACGGCCAGGCTTTTGCCTTGGCGTAAAAGAGGTTGAGATATTCGTCCAGCGCTTCCTGGGTCAGAATTCCCTGCGCGTTGCTTTTCCACATCGGCGGCCAGGGATAAGCTCCCACAGCTGCAGGACCCAGGCGATTGTCTTCGGTAAAGAACAGCGGCGCCGTCGGTAGATCAGCAAACATCGCCGTCCATTGCGAGCTCTCGGTAAAGTACTGCGGGCCGAACACGAGCAGTACCGGTCGACCGTCAAGTTTGAGATAAGCATCGTCTCCGAACCATTGGTTCTGCAAATACCACATTACCTGTTTACCGTGCGCCAAAGCTTCAGAAGCCGACAATCTGCCGTTTTCGACCATGTGCTTAATGGATTGATCCTCATAGCAAACGGCAAAAGAGAGTTTAAAGCGGCGGGCAGCGTCAAATAGAGCGTGAGTGCTTTCGTTGAGCACGCCGTAATCCCAAAACGGCTCCATGCCGTACCAATCGACGATGACGCCGTCGATGCCGCTGATCTTCATCAGCAGACATTGATATTCAAGAATATCCATATCCTGGGAATCATAAGGCCCGGTTAAAGGATAGTAGTGCGAGGCGATCTCGCGACGCCCGTTCGGGTCGCGCTTCTCGGGGTTGAAATGGTTCATGGTCCAATGCCACCCCCAATAGCCGCTGATTTCAGGCGTTTGATACCACGGCATGTAATGCGCAAGGAACTGCGGCCGCGTTTTGCCGATACAAGTCGAAACGGCGAGTAGGAATGTAATAAAGAGAACAGCGCGTCCACAGGTTATTTTCACTTTGACTCTATTCATTTCACCTCCTTGGCTGCCGAATCTGTGTTAACTCGAATATAATAAAATAAAAATGAAAAAAGATTGCGCGATTTTTCGAAAATTATCGAAATACCCTGATCGAGACTTTTATCAGTCGATAAGCCTTTGATTTTTTCGATTACCGCATTAGATTCCTAAAAGTTTTTAAAGAGGTCATCATGAAGGCGCCTTATGGAATTTTTTTCTTTATTTTCTTTGCGGCGATCCATGCGGAACCGATCCTGTCGAACCGCATTATGATCGACCAATTTGGATATCGTCCAGGGGACGTCAAGATTGCAGTGATTTCCGATCCGCAGGTCGGCTTTAATGCTTCTGACTCTTTTACGCCGGGCTCAACTTATCAAGTACGGCGCGTCGGTTCGGATGAGGTCATTTTCAGCGGATCACCGGCGGCCTGGCGCAACGGCGCCGTGCACGCTCAAAGCGGCGATAAGGGCTGGTGGTTCGATTTCAGCAGCGTGGACGATGAAGGCAGTTTTTACATATACGATGTTGAGAATAATGTCCGCAGCTATGCTTTCGACATCCGTGAAGATGTTTATCTTGACGTGCTGAAAGCCGCACTGCGAATGTACTACTACAACCGCTGTACGATCGCCAAAGAGGCACGGCATGCCGGTGAAAAGTGGGCGGACGGTCCTTCATTTGCCGGACCTGGTCAGGACGGCCAGGCCCACTTTGTGCGGGACAAGAAAAACGAAGCGTTGGTCAAGGACCTCAGCGGCGGCTGGTTCGACGCAGGTGATTATAACAAATACGTTACCTTTGCCGAAGTCGTTATTCATCAGCTGCTGGATGCCTATACGCAGAATCCGCATGCCTGGACCGACGACGTCAACATCCCCGAGTCAGGTAACGGACTGCCGGATATCCTCGATGAGATTATCTGGGAACTGGAATGGCTGAAGCGCATGCAGGACCCGAATGACGGAGGCGTGCATATTAAAAACGGCATGATTACTTATACGCAAAGCAGCCCACCGAGCAAAGACAAGGCGCCGCGCTATTATGAGATCAAGTGCTCTTCTTCTTCCATTGCGGCTGCCGGCATGTTTGCCCATGCGGCGATTGTCTTGAGGACGTTCCAGCAGCTGCAGGATTACGCCGATGATCTCGTCCGTCGCGCTGAGGCGGCCTGGAATTGGTATCATGCCAATCCGAAAGGGGAAGACTGCGATCCGCAGGAAATCAAATCGGGCGATGCCGACCGATCACTCAAAGACCAGGAGCAAACGGCAGTGACGGCAGCAGTGTATTTGTTTGCCGCAACCGGCGACGAACTTTATCATGATTACATCAAACGGGAATACACCAAAGTCTCGGTGCTGAGCTGGTGGGGTCCTTACAACATGGAAAAAGGCGACGCTCTGCTCTACTATACCACACTGCCCAATTCGGATTCCAAGGTTCGCAATGACATTCTATCCCGCAAAACCAACAATGCCAAATCAATGGGTGATTTTTACGGCTTTAACGCTTCGCTTGATCTTTATCGCGCCCATATGCCGGATGCACAATATCATTGGGGCAGCAACTGTGTGAAATGCAACGTCGGCAACATCAATTACGACATGATTGTCTATAACCTCGATCCGAACAATCGCCGTTCCTATCTGACCAAAGCCGCCGACGTACTACACTATATGCATGGCGTCAATCCTTTAGGGATGGTGCAGCTCTCCAATATGTATGCCTTTGGCGCTGAAAATTCGGTCAATGAGCTGTATCACGGCTGGTTCGCCAACGGCTCGCCATGGGACAACGCGCTGACCAGTCAATACGGTCCGGCCCCGGGTTATGTCACCGGCGGGCCCAATAAAAGCTACGGCGGCGGAACATCAGGCATCAAAGATCAACCGCCGCAAAAAGCTTATAGGGATTCGAACAACATTATGAACTCCTGGGAAGTTGTCGAACCCGCCATCTATTATCAATCTGCTTATTTAAAGCTGCTCTCTAAATTTGTCGATGCACGCTATTCGGCTGTGCAGAACAGAAATGCGGAATCTCCCGTCAATTACTCGCTTCGCCCCGCCTATCCTAACCCTTTCAACGCGCAAACGGTTATCCCTTACCGGTTGACCAAGCCGGCGCGCGTGGTTGTTGAGATTTACAATCTAAAAGGTGAAAAAGTTCGCACGCTGGTCAATGAAAGGCAGAATAAAGGCGAACAAAGAGCCGTTTGGGACGGTAGAGATGATGCAGGAAATGAAATATCCGCGGGGACTTTTTTCTATCGTCTGCTGGTGGAAAGCGAAACAAAAGAGACAGGCAAGATTACCATGATAAGATAACTTTCCTCGCTTATTCAATAAAAGCGGTCTCACCGGCAAGAGATCAAATTCGGACAGGTGCAGCCGCTTGCCGTTAAGCGTGGATGATAAAAAGACGGGCAGATTACCTGATGCCGATCGGCAATCTGCCCCGTCTGATCATTTCAGCAACACCATGCGAATAGTCTGAACCTCACTGCCGCCCTCAAAGCGGGCCAGATAAAGACCGGAATCAACGATTGTCCCGGATTCATCACGGCCATCCCACTGAACGGAATGCTCTCCGACTGATACTTCGCCGTCAACGAGGCGACGCACCGGTTTGCCTAACAGGTCATAGACCGTCAGGCGTACAGAGGCCGGTTTCGACACAGAAAAGGTCAGAGTCGTTGAAGGATTGAAAGGATTGGGATGATTCGGAAAGAGCTTAAAGAAGGCCGGAGTGTTCACAACTTGAACCCGAGTTGTGCTTTGCGGATCGCCGGGGTTGGAGACCAACGCCGGATCACCGGGATTGGGATTGCCGACCTTCCACGCACCCATAGGATCCTGCAACTCGGCTCCATTGGATGCGCCGTCGCCGTCCGAATCGAGAGCCGCCAGAGCCGGTCCCCACACAACATTGCCGCCGTTATCCAAAAAGCCGTTGTTCACGGCATTCCCGAAAGCATTGCGCGGACCGCCGAAGCCGGTGTGACAATTTGTGCAGCCGAATTTCGCTCCGTTGGGAATCTGATTAACGCGAAAGCTTCGACCTTCCAAATCAACAACCGTCAGCGTCATCACCAAAAAAAGAACAAAAACCAGGAAACGCATAGGCCAACCTCACTTTTTTTCTGCTGTGCTGATTTTGAACGGCACATACGCCGGGCAAAATCTAAACACTGCGGTCAGCAACGGAACAACGCCAATGACGCCCAGCCAATTTTTGAAATAGAGCCCGGCTGCAATGATTGCAAGACCGAGCACGATACGGATGACACGATCCGCACCTCCGACATTAGCCTTCATAGTATCCTCCTATAATTTGATCAAACGTGTAATCATAAAACCGAAACGCATGTCGCCGGACCAAAAGTCGCGATCAGCTCCGGCTAAAAACAGAGAACTGTTCAGCTTGTCATTGTTGGTTAAAATTATTTTAAAGAAATGTCCGCCGGTTTCCAATTCCAGACCCAGGGAGAAAGAGTCATAAGTTTTGCGCCAGCCGCTGACCGTCGGATTCCATTCCGCAAAAACGCTCCAATGCGGCGAGGCATAATACTGCACGTAAGAACCGAGTGTAAAGCTGTACTGCGGATCACAGCAGAAAATGTGTGAATTGTAAAGATAGCTCGGCACCACGCCGATGCCCAATTTTTCGCCGACAAGAGTGTTGGCGACCAATTGGCCGTAGAACTGCCAACGTCGGCCGCTGCTTTTGACCGGAGCGAAAATTTCACTATTATAGGCCGATCCGCCGCGCAAAGAAACCAATACGGGAAAACGGTCGTGGCGGAATTGCAGCGCTTTGTATTTAATCTGCAGCTCCATATTGTCCTGAACATTGGTACGACCGACCGTTACCAGCAGGCGATCGGTTGCCGCATAGTCGAGGGCCAGACGAATATTGGCCGGACCGTCGATTCCGTAAAAAGAGTCGGCTCCGCTGTCGATGGTGGGAATGAATCGATGCGATACTTCGAATTCCAAATCCCCTTTTTGTAAAGTCTGAGCGGTCGGCAGCATCGACACGTGCAGAGCGTGAAACAACTCGAGCGGACGCGTTTCAGGCGCGCGGCGCTGCCAACTGGGCGTCTGCGCCGTAACAGTACAACTGAGCACTACCGCAATACCGATGATCCGTTTGCCCATGACTCACCTCACTTGGCTGGTACGACGTAAAAAACTACCTCGACCTGTACGACCTCCCCTACTTTTAACAGCATCAGTTGCGGCCTTTCGATCTTGAAATCCGCCAAGGCGATCTCGAAACGGCTTTCGGCACGATACCCCTTATCGGTTGCGGTCACGCGCCCGTCTATAGTCATTTCTTTCTGAACGCCGTGAAGATCAAAGATTCCCTGCGTCTTGACGCGGTATCCGTCCGCCGTTTCTTCTGCTTCGATGATCCTGCCTTTATAGACTGCAAAGGGATAGCGCTTGGTTTCCAAATAGTTGTCGCGCATGTGGCGATTGCGTAGACCGATGCCGGTATCAAGCGTCGCCAAATCGACTTCGAAGTAAAACTCGCCGCTCTGCTTACCATCGATCGGCTGAAGCAAAACATAACCGTCGATTGCCTTTGTCGTGCCGACGATCTTTTCCATCGGCGCATCGGAGGTAAATTTGACCAAATTTTCTGCTCTCCGATCGACGTGGTACTCTTGAGCGGTTACAACTGCGGCGATTAATAATGCGCTGAAAATGAAATGTTTCATCCTTGCCTCCTAGTTATTTTCGGCGCCGCGATCGATCCAGGCGATCACCGAATCGATCTGCGCCTGCGCCAGCCGTCCTGACGGCGGCATCAGCGGCGCCTGCTTGCCGTCCAGCACCCAAACCAGATAACTTTCGGCGCTGTTGAACGGTACGACGCGTTTTTGGGGTGAAGATGCGGAGGGAACATTGACGAGAGCCTCGTAGGCTTTGCCCGCTTCCAAATTCAGGCCGGCAGCAGGGTAGGAGCCGCCGTGACACGATACGCACTGCGGGGTAAAAATCGTCTGTTGAATCGCGCTGAATGTGATGCGCGTACCGCTCGGTGTTTCAACACATTCCCGGCATTCGGAAACAATGTTCTTGCTGCATTGAAAGCCGAAGAACAGCAAGGGTAAAAATAAAAGTTTTGTCTTCATGACCGAACCTCAGCGCAATTGGAACTCTAAAACCAAATTGACGCGTTTTTGATTCCACGACAATTGGAAATCAAGTTTAAATTCATTATTTTGATGCCGATTAAGAGGAAATGATGCGGAAAAAAGTCATTCTTTTATCAGGGCCTTCCTGTGTCGGCAAAACGCCGCTGCTGCGGGCTTTGAGCCGAACTAATCCTGAAATCAAATGGGGAAGGCCGATCCTGTATACCAGCCGTCAGCCGCGGCCTGGCGAAAGTGAGGGCGTCGATTACCATTTTTTATCTGATGCAGAGATTCGGTCGTTGCCGTACGAGCGTTTTGTCGTCGCCAAGACGCGTCACATTTGGCAGGCCGTGGATCTAGACGAGCTGGGGGAGCTTCTGCATCAGTATGACTGTTTGATCTATGATGTCCATCCCGTATTGGCGGCAGCTTTGCGTGAGCATCCTCGGCTGAAAGGCCGCGATGAGCTGCAGATTGTACGTGTATTTCTGCAGCCGGCGACCCTGGAAGAAATCGAGGAGCTGCGCAGCGCTATGCCGGAATCGAGTCTGCAGGAGGCGACCGCCGCCCTAATGACGCCCAAGCTGATTGCACGGGCGCTGCAGCAGGGTACTCCCCTGACGCCGGAGGTGCTGCAGGATATCCGCATCCGCGCCGCCAGAGCTTGGGAAGAGATACTCATCGGTGCGTCGTATGATTACATCCTCATTAACCATGACGGCGAAGATTCGCCTCACTGGCAGGAAACCCCGCCGAGCGGCGATGCCGGCCGAACGCTGGAACAATTTGTACACATTCTTGTGAAAAAATCGGATGACGAAAATAATGAAAACAGGAGGAGTGAATGAAAAAACTGCTCGTTCTCATTGTGGGCTTGGCCGTGACAAGTTTGATCGACATGGGGTGCGGCGGTAAAAAAGAGGAAAAAGGTTCTTCATTGGGCCTAAAGCCTCCGACAGCCGCGAAAGCGCCGGCAGAGCCGAAAACTGAGCCGAAAGCCGAGAAAAAGAAAGAGCCGGAAGGACAAATACATGCCGCGCATATTTTAATTATGTATCGCGGAGCCTACCGCGCTCCCGCTTACATTCAGCGCAGTAAAGAGGAAGCGCGGGCGACAGCCGAGGATTTGCTGAAACGCCTGCACGACGGCGCCGACTTTGCCGAACTGGCGCGGATGTATTCAGACTGTCCCAGCGCCAAGCGCGGCGGCGATCTAGGCTACTTTGGCAAGGGGCAGATGGTCAAGGAATTCGAAGATGCCGCTTTTGCGCTCAAAAAGGGCAAACTTAGCGGCGTGGTCGAAACGCCCTTCGGCTTTCACATTATAAAGCGTTTGTAAAAAAGCCCGGTCTCAGCCGGGCTTTTTTATGCTTCAGGGAGCTTCCAAGGGCTGCGATAAGGCTCCTCTAAAAGAGCGTTTGCTTTTTCGCTGTTTGTGACCCTCTCCGCCTCCGCATCCCAGATGAGCCGCTCTCCGGTCCGATAGGCAATATTCCCCAGAATACTGATTGAGGTGGAACGATGCCCGATTTCGATGTCCGAAATGGGCAGTGTGCGCGTTTTGACGGCATCGATGAAATTCCTGGCATGAGCGTCGTTGCCGGCGTCGCCGGAGGTATATTTCAGCGGCAGCCCTTCCGGCATGGCGCCGCGGTCGAAACGCCCGCCCTCCTGTGGAAAGATACGATAGCCGCCGCGGTCGCAAAGCAGCGCGGCGTTAGTGCCGTAAAATTCTATGCCGTAGCCTTGACCGTCGATGCCGCGACCGTTAGCCTCCGTGTTGGTGAACTCGGCAATGAAATCATCGAATTGAAAAGTCGCCGTCAGGGTATCCGGCGTTTCCCGATTGTCGTTCAGGCAGAACTTGCCGCCGACGGCGGTCACGGCACGCGGCGCTTTTGCTTTCATCGCCCAGAGAACGATATCCAAAAGATGCACGCCCCAATCGGTCATCATGCCGCCGGCATAGTCCCAGAAATAACGAAAGGTCGACCAGCGGTCGCCGACGCCGAAACGGTTCCAGTTGAACGGCCGATAAGGCGCCGGGCCCAGCCACAGATCCCAGTCAAGATTCGGAGGCGGATCAGAGTCTGCCGGCGCCCCAATGCCTTCGGGATAATAGTTATAGACAAACCAGGTGCGCACAAGGCTGATCTTCCCCAGGGCCCCGCTCTGCACAATCTTGACGACGTTTTGAAAGACCGGCGACGACCGCTGCATGGTGCCGACCTGCACGATGCGGCCGGTGCGCCTCGCCACCTGCACCATGCGCCGTCCTTCGGCTATGGTTCGCGAGGCGGGTTTTTCCACAAACACATCCTTGCCGGCTTCGCAGGCCAAGGTCGTCATCAGCGCGTGCCAATGATCGGGCGTCGCGATCACCACCGCATCGATAGAAAGATCGTCTAAAATGCGGCGAAAATCTCGAAATCCCTTGGCTTTTCCGGCAAGTCTAAGGCCTTCCTGGAGATTGGGCTCATAAACGTCGCATACTGCGACGACATCCGCAAGACCGGTGCCTTTCATGACGCTGATATTGTGTTGTCCCATGCGGCCGCAGCCGATGACCGCTACGGCAAGTCTCTCATTGGCGCCGATCACACGGCTGTAGCTGGAAGCCGCCAAAACGGAAGCCCCTGCTGTTTGCAAAAAGCGTCTGCGATTTATTTCCCTCATTTTCTGCTCTCCGTTTTTAGCATGCAGCTGAATCAAACGTTTAATTTAGAGGTGGGACAATATTAGTTAACTCTCGAATCAGCCGCAAGTGCAGTTCTGCAACGGATGCAAAATATTGTAAGTCTGCTTTTTTCCGGTAAGATTGTGTGACGATGGGAAAGTGAAACGGTGCTTGTAATTGATGTTGCCTTTTTGTATTGTAGAAATATTCTGCTGGCCCAAAATCAGAGTTTCAAGAAGCAAAACGTTTTCCAACAAGCAGACGGAGGAGCAAAGAGGCGATTTTTGCCGATTTATCGAGGCAAAAAATACTTATCTGCTTTTAAGTCGGTTTGAGCCTCCGCAACTTTTTACTACAATGGTTCCATGGCCTGTATTTTTCTAACTGTAGCCGCTAAACGTCCGGTTATGTCATTCTTTCAAAGAGAATGCATTTTTACCACAGCTGTTAATTATTTTATGATTTTCTATAAGTTAGGATTATTTCTGCTTTATTTGGCTGCTTCCCTCCCTTCCTTTTGCAACGATCTTTACTTTCGCAAGTTTACATCAAATGAAGGGTTATCCGAAAACACAGTGCGCATTATTCGGCAGGACGAATGCGGCTATATTTGGCTGGGCACCGATTACGGCTTGAATCAATTCGACGGCTATCGTTTTAAAAAGTATTTTTTAAACGCCCCGGAATTTAACGATAACATTATCCAAGACATTTATCCGGACAGCCGCGGCAGGCTTTGGGTCGGTACACGAAACGGCAGCCTCTATCTTTATGATCGGCTTTCCGATCGATTTCATTATTTTCGCCGGAGAGGATCTCAGGAAAAACGCATGGAATCGGTCTTTTGTTTGGCGGAGAGGCTGGACGGCAGGCTATGGGTCGGCTCGGTAAACGGCCTGGAAATTTTTGACCCGGAATCTCGTTCATTTTCCCTACACCCTCTTTGGAAACGAATTACCGAAACGGCGCATCCGGTGGTCGCAGCGTTGGCACAGGATGACAATATTCTGTGGGTGGGGACGGAGAATCATGGAATCTATCGCCTTGACTTGAGCAGCGAAAGCTATATTTCATACGACGCCGGTCAAGGCGCACCTTTCGGTCTTTCCTGTAACAGCATCACAGCCCTGGTCATAGACCCGTGGAAACGGTTGTGGGCAGCCACTTACGGCGGCGGGTTGAACTTTTATGACGGAGGACGGTGGTACGCATACCGCGGCGGGACAACGGGCATGGACGACAATCTTTTCACCGTTTACATCGATGCGCATAAACGTCTTTATATCGGCAGCGAAGGGGGAGGAATGTACGTAGCAGATTTAGTGAGCTTTCAGCCGGATCGCCCTGCTTTTAAGCAAATTATTCATGATCCCAACGATCCCGACGGCCTCTCTTCGAATAATGTCCGCTCCGTGTTTCGCGACAAGCGCGGCAATTTATGGATAGGATGCTTCCGCGCCGGTGTGAACCTCCAACCGGCACATCGTAAACCGTTCGAGGGCTTTGCTTTCGAGCGCAGCAACCCGAAAAGCTTGGGAAATAATCTGGTAAATGTGATTTTTGAAGACAGCCGCGGTAACATGTGGATCGGAACCGACGGCGGCGGCTTGAATCGGTTCGACCCGTTTACCAAAGAGTTTACCGCCTTCCGTCACAAGCCGAATCAACCGCATTCTTTGATCCACGATCACGTTTTGTCGATCATAGAGTTGGACAAAGACCTATGGATCGGCACTTGGGGCGGGTTGGCCCGTTTCGATCCTTTTTCCGGCAGATTCGATAATTACTGCCATCGCAATGCAAAAGAGCTGGCCCTGAATAATATTTTTCATCTTTTCAGTGATTTCCACGGCAAGATTTGGATCTGTTCATACAACGGTCTGGAAACCTTTGACCCAAAGGGCGGCCGATATCAAACCATCAGTTCCGCCGATAAGCCGATACTTGCTTCAAATTGGGTCTATACCGGAATGCAGGACCGTCGGGGCAACCTTTGGATCGGCACCCGAGAAGGCTTGTATCGGTTGAAGCGCGGAGATTGGGCAACCGGCACTATTCGGTTCGATTCTTTTCTGCATCACCAATATGACCTTCAACGGCCTCGCCCGCAGCTGGTGCAGGAGATTTTTGAAACGCGGGACGGCAGCCTTTATGTGGGCACTATGGATGGTCTCTATCAATATTTTGCCGAGCAGGATAGTTTTATCCGCGACCATCGTGCCGATGAGGCCGGTATTGTCGGTATTGTCGGCATCCTCGAGGACGATCATCAGTCGCTGTGGCTCGCTACGATCAACGGTTTATTCCGATACGAGCGCACGGGAGAGATCAGACGATTCGATCGGGAAGACGGTCTGCAAAGCAATCAATTGACGCCTGCAGTCTGCAAAAGCGCGTCAGGCTATTTGTATTTCGGCAGCATCAATGGATTCAATCGCTTTTTGCCGAATTCCGTTGTCCGCGATGCAGTGCCGCCGGACGTCGTCTTGAGCGATTTCTTTCTTTTTAATCATTCCGTTCCTTGGCAGCATGTGGCGGGCAGATACGACGAGCACCACAACCTAGTCTTGACCATTAAACCTCATCAGAACGCTTTTGCTTTCGAATTTGCCGCTTTGGATTTCGCTTATCCGCAACAATGCCGCTATGCCTACCAAATGGAGGGATTGGATGACGAATGGTACTTTTGTGATGCTTCTCATCGGCTTGCAGTCTACCGAAACCTTCCCGCGGGCCGTTACACCTTTCGGGTACGGGCCGCCAATGGGGACGGCGCGTGGAATCTCGACGGCGTTAAAGTAACGCTTCAAGTTTTGCCGCCGTTCTGGAAAAGCAATTGGGCATTGTTGCTTTATCTTGCTGCCGCCTCTTCGATTCTTTGGTTTCTCAAAACCATCATTACTACCAAAGCTCACTATGATGCAGCTTTGCGGCTCGATGAGTTCAAACTGAATTTTTTTACCTATCTTTCGCACGAATTTCGAACACCCTTGACTCTGGTGCTCGGGCCAACGACTGAATTGCTGCGGAAGGGCAACCGACTGCCGGCAGGCAAGCGGAAATTTTATGAAAAGATCATCACGCGGAATACTGAACGTCTCCGTAAACTGATCGACCAGGTCCTGGACCTCCAGCGAATGCAGGAAGAGCCGATTCGCCTGACTGAGGCGGTCGTCGAACTGCGCAGTTTCATTTCTCGCATAGTCGAATCTTTTTCTTTTTTTGCCGAATCGCGCAAGATAAACCTTACTTTTTCTTGTGAAGAAAAAGAGCTGATTACCATCGCTGATGCGGACAAATTGGAGCAAATTATCGGCAATCTGCTGTCGAATGCGCTCAAATACACGGAAGCCAGGGGTTATGTAAAGGTCACCCTATCACGAAGAAATTCATTAGAGAGGCTTCGGCGGTGGAAAACTGTAACAACATCAGGCAAGCCGACGAGCTTTGCAGAAATCTCGGTGGCCGATACAGGCATTGGCATATTCGGCAGCGATTTGCCGCATATTTTTGAAAAATTTTATCGGGGCAAGAATCAAAAATTAATTGTTGGGGGAACCGGCATCGGGCTGGCCCTGGCCAAACAGTATGCGGAACTGCACGGCGGCAGCCTGCGAGTCGATAGCCAAGAAGGAAAAGGCTCGGTTTTCACC
>JAPDQV010000008.1:0-56237 GCA_034505495.1 candidate division KSB1 bacterium
GAGCTCCGCTTTTTGGAAGACCAGGTCGACCTGATGCAGGACATAGCCGATGATTACTATGCCCTGTTCCGCTCGGCTTACGAAGAGCAGATCATCGACCGCTTTATCGTCAATTTGACCAAGCTTGATTCCCTGGCGCGGTGCAGCGACCAGGCAAACGGTGTAAAATCGATTGAATGCATCCAGATTCAGATCGAACTTGCCAATGCCCGTGAGAAAAAGGCGCAAATCCAGAGTCGTTACCGACAGCAGGCGACGCGCTTTAAGCAGCGGCTCCGTTTGGGCGTCGAGGATTCGCTCATTGTAAGGCCGGAGATCGTCATGAACGGCCCGATCTCGATTAATCTCGAGGAAGCGCTCAACTATGGATTTTCCCTGCAGCCGCGGCTGCGTCTTCTCGAAATTACGCAACGCCAGAACGAACTCGATTTAGAGAGCGTCAAGGCATGGAACGCTTTTCGCGTCAATGTCGAAATGACCTACGGCCTGGAAAAACAGAACGAGCGCTTCAACGAGCTGTGGAGCGCCTACGACAACAGTTATTCGGCGACCATCAATGCCTATGTGCCGCTGTGGGATTGGGGGCAACGGCAGGCGCGCATAGAAGCGCAAAAAATCACCATTCAAAAGACCGATCTATCGATCGAAGAGGCCAAGTCGCAAATCGAATCGGAAATCCGCACCGCCGTTCAGAATGTGCAGGAATATCAGCAGCGGGCCTCGAGCATGGCTGAGAATTTAACTATGGCCCAAGAAATGACCGAGTACAACCTCGCGCAATATGCAGAGGGCCGAATTTCGCTGCAGGATTTGCTTCAGGTGTTGAACCGCCAGAGAGAGACCGAGACCAATTATCTGGAAGCTGTTTTAGGCCTCAAAAAATCGCTCCTGACGCTGATGTTCAACACCTATTACGATTTCGAGCATCGTATTCGACTTTTGGACAAATATCGCTCATAGGGAATCGGTATGGCCGGGACCATTTTCTCCTTTTCCGGAGAGTATTTTAGCGGCCGAAAGATGCTGTTGTGGATGATGCTCTTTCTCGTCGGCGGCCTTTTAAGCGGCGATCTTGCCCGACAGATCGATCTGCAGGGGGAATGGCGATTCGAAATTGGCGATAATTTGGACTTTGCTCTCCCCTCCTTCAATGACGCCAAGTGGTCTCGCGTCCAGGTGCCGGACGCATGGGAAAATCAAGGCTTTCCGGGTTACGACGGTTACGGCTGGTACCGAATCTCCTTTGTCATGCCGGGTTACCTGCGCAATAAAATGCTCTTCTTCAAGCTCGGCCAGATCGACGATGTCGATCGGGTCTATTTTAACGGCCACCTGATCGGCGGTCGGGGCGACTTTCCGCCGCGTTACAGCACCGCCTTTAATGTCAACCGCGTTTATCAAATTCCCACCGCTCTGGTGCAGTTTGATCGTAAAAACACACTTGCCGTACGGGTCTTTGATCTGCACGGCAGCGGGGGTATCGTGCACGGCGAGGTGGGTATTTATACAAATGAGGAATTTCTGCCTCTGTTCATCGACCTAAGCGGTCCATGGCGATTCAAGGCGGGCGACGATACGCAATTTGCCCTGAAAGACTTTGACGATACGGTTTGGCGTACCATCATTGTCCCCTCTTTTTGGGATCAACAGGGGTTTTCCCAAGCCGGAGCCTATGCATGGTATCGCAAATCCTTCTATGTGGACAATTTCGGCAGTAACGACAAAATGATACTCGTCCTTGGCAAGATCAAAGAAATGGACCAGGTTTTTTTCAACGGGCGGCAGATCGGTGAAACCGGCATATTTCAAAGCGACTACAGCAACGGTTCGGTCAAATACCGGGATCAGGAACGCGCCTATTTTATTCCGCCGGATCTCATTCAGAAGCACAGCATGAACACCATTGCCGTCCGTGTTTACGATGCCGAAGGCTGCGGCGGAATTTACAGCGGCTTTGTCGGCCTTTGTACGCGCGAGGAATTTCTGCGCTACACAAAACGGAAAAAATAAGCCCGCACCTCGTCCGCGCATTCTTGTTCGGCTGCCCGCTTGGCGAATAAGAGGGCTGTAGCTTCTGTTAATATCTGCGGAAAAGGCCTCAAAAAAATGGGGAAGCACAATGGGTGAGCTGAACAAAAAACCTTACCTCGACGAGCTTCCTTCTCGCCGGCAAACTAAAATTTTGTACGATCGCTGCCGACCGCAGTACGAAGCGGCAGCCGCAAAAATCAGCCGCAAAATTCGCAGGCTGCTGCATCGCCGTCGGCTGAACGTCCTGATACGCCTGCGCGTGAAAACCTTCGACAGCTTTTTCGGCAAAATCATACGCCTTTATAATGAAGGGCGTCGTGAAGGCTTGGCCATCAGCGACCTCATCGGCATCCGCATCATCTGCCCCTTTCTCGGCGACATCGAAACCGTAAAGAATCTGCTGCAGCAGCACTTTATCGTTCTGGAGATAGAGCACAAAGGCGCCGCCCACTCGTTTCGAGAATTCGGCTATGAGTCACTCCATTTACTTCTCAAACTTCCAGACGGTTGGATTACCGAGTCGATCCCTTATGCTCAGGACACCTGCGAGGTTCAGATCCGCACCAAATTGCAGGACGCCTGGGCCGAAGTAGAGCACGAGCTGATTTACAAAGCTGATTATTCGTTGCTGAATGAGCCGATCAAACGCAAATTGGCCATGCTCAACGCCGGTCTGTCCCTGGCCGACACGATCTTTCAGGAGATTCGCGACTATCAACGCATACGACAGACGAAAGAGGAAAAACGTCGGGCCGCCATACTCTCGGCGATGGAGGCCATGCACAAGGCGAACCCGTTCCGCGAAGAGAACAACGCAAACGGCAACCCCGGCGCCACTGTTTTTCTGCCGGTCAATTCGCTCGATCGGCTTTTGTTTCAGGCACTCGACGCTCATGCACGGCAGGATTATCATCGCGCCTTCAGCCTCTATTCGCAGATCATCGAAAAATGTCAGGACCGAAAAATCTGCAGCGTGATCTATAACCATCGCGGCACCATTCATTTGGCGCAGCAACAGTACGGACAAGCGATCAACGATTTCACCCGCGCCATTCAATTCAACCCCCAAAATTTCCGCGCCTATAACAACCGCGGCCTCTGCTACCGCATGCTGAAAAAGTACGATCGCGCCCTTGAAGACTTTGAGTCATCTTTAGAGATTGAGGCGCTGCAGACCGATGCCTTTTTGGGGCGGTCGCAGGTCTTTTTTGATCTGGGCGATTTTTGCAAAGCGGCCGAGGAATGCCGTAAAGCCTTAAATATCGACCCTCAATTCGCGCCGGCGCAGCGTTTTCTGCAGATTATTCAGGCTAAAATGTTCGAAAAGCAGGAGGAAAAGTGAATCTCTACGGCTGGATCATCCTGGCGGCGCTGTTGATAGAGACCGCTGTCCAGGCCATCGCCAAACTCCTCAATCTGAAAAGCATGACCTCGCCGCCGCCGGAAGAACTGTCCGACGTTTACGACGGCGAAGCATATCGAAAATCGCAGGCATACGAACGAGCTTCCGCCCGTCTCGGATTGACGGCTGCAGCGACGGATCTGGTCATTTTACTCGCCTTTTGGTTTCTGCAGGGATTCGATCGGCTGCAGCAGTTGGTCGAGTCTTTCGGCTTGAGCGTGATCCCTTCCGGTCTCATTTATATCGGCATTTTGGCCGCTGCAAAATCTTTGCTCGATCTCCCATTCGACGCCTACGCAGTTTTTGCCATCGAAGAACGCTTCGGCTTTAACCGCATGACGGTGAAAACATTTTTATTGGATCGTCTGAAAGGGGCGTTCCTGGGGCTCATCATCGGCGCGCCTTTGCTGGCAGCCGTACTCTTTTTCTTTGACTCGTTAGGCGGCTCGGCCTGGCTCTATGCCTGGATGCTGGTAACGTTCGTTTCCATTCTTTTGACCTTTTTGGCTCCTTCGCTCATCCTGCCGCTGTTCAACAAGTTTACGCCGTTACCGTCCGGCGAACTCTATGATTCGATTTCGAGGTATGCGCAATCGGTCAACTATCCGCTGCAGGGGGTTTATGTTACGGACGGCTCCAGACGCTCCACCAAAGGCAATGCCTATTTTATCGGCTTCGGCAAAAAAAAGCGCATTGCCCTTTTCGATACGCTGATCGAAAAGCAGTCGCCCGACGAAATCACGGCAGTGTTAGCGCATGAGATCGGTCATTACAAGAAAAAGCACGTCTGGATCAATCTGCTGATCCATTTCGTTCACAGCGGGTTGCTCTTTTTTCTCTTGTCGCTCTTTTTGCGGCACAAACCGCTTTACGAAGCCTTTTTCATGCAGTCGACGCCGATCTATGCCGGGCTTGTCTTTTTTGGAATGCTCTATTCCCCCGTCGAATCCCTTCTCGGCATTTTCCTAAATGCCTTGTCGCGTCGGCAGGAATTGGCGGCCGACCGCTATGTTGCCCAGACATTGCCGCAGGGATCGCTTTTGCTGATTTCCTCACTCAAAAAATTGGCCGCCGACCATTTGGAAAACCTCACCCCCCACCCTTTTTACGTTTGGCTGAACTACTCCCATCCGCCGCTGCTGCAAAGAATTCAGGCGTTAAAGCAGGCTGCATTGACCGGCGAAAGTTCATCTCGTTGAAAAAAGACCGAGATCGGGATTAGGAATAAAGCGGATGCGGCAAGCCGGCAATTCTTAGATTTTGAACTTTAGCGCCTTTTCAGCGCAGGCATTAATGCAGTCTCCGCATGCATGACAATCGGGGCGAAGCTTTTTTTGCGCTAATATGGCGGGAACGGTCGGGCAAGGGCTTTTTTTAAGGCATTGGCCGCAGTCGGTACAAGCCTGCTTATCGAGCCGCACCCGAAAGAAGGAAAACTGTTCGAAAATCCAAGTCGCCAAACCCATAGGGCAGACCGCATAACAAAACGGCCGATAGAAAAACAAGCTGCTCAACACAAGCAGGAGAGGAACGAAGAGGACCCAGTTCCATTGCCAATGCAAAAGGTGGAAGGCATTGATATATTCGTAAAGAGAAAACCCCAACGTAAAAAGAAAAACGATAAACAAAACCAGCAGCGCAATTCTTATTGTCTGGGTGATTACAAAAGGCAGGGTTCTTTTTTGCTTTTTCACGATCGGCAGACGATAGAGCAGCTCCTGCAAAGCGCCCAAGGGACAAGCCCAGCTGCAAAAGCCCTTGTTGGTGATGACCGAAAGCAAAGCAATTAGAGTAAAGAGAGAAATAAAGATAAGAGGTACAGCAGCACTGCGCTTTAGAAACATAAACGGTTTTTCGATGATGCACATCGGGCTGGGGTGAAGGCCGAAACCGGCGGTCCATTCTCCTAAAGGCAGCACATACAGAACGCCCAACACAAAAAACGTCGCAATCTGTAAAAGGATTCTAGTCCGCCGGGACAGGCGAAAGGTCGAAATCAGAATCGTGCCCGCTAAAGCCGCTAAAAGAAAGAAAAAAACCTTTGGCGAATTCCAGAATGAAAAAAACTTGAATGCATCTGCTCCGGCAAAGAGTGGGGATGAAACAGCGAAAAAGCCGATCAGCAAACCTTTTCTTCTCATAGGGGTTTACCTTTTATCATTGAACGATTCCGAGACTGTGACAATCGTAATCGGGGTTGAATAGGGTTTTGGGGGCAATCCGAACCGCTCTGCTAAAAAAGGCGCCATAAGAAAATAGTCAAGAGCGGCCGTAATATGGTGAATGTTTTCTTTTGGCAAAGAATAGGTCAGCGTTCTGGACTCTTTCGGCTTTAATCGCTGATCCGCGCGCAAAGGAACGCCTTCCCAGGGCGCTGTAAGGGCATCGGCGTCGTCCGCCGCATACAGTCGCGCAAAGAGCGCCTTGGGATCTTCAAATGGGGAATTGTAATAGTTCTGCCATACTATTCCGCCGGCGTCATCAAAAGCCTGAAGACGTAATGCAATCAAGCGCAAAGGCGAGCCGCCGGGAAGAGCATGGCCGGCCGTGCGGTTGCTCACCCTGACCGTAACAACGAGCTCATCCGTTGAAGGAGCGAGCGTCATCTGCAGATCGGCGCAATTGCGCAGGATCTCGGCATTATAAGCGCCGTAGAACACATGCGTATGCACCTCACGGATCTTGCCCAATTCAGTCGTTTTGCCTTCCATGACCGGCATGTGGCAGTCCTGACAGGTGACCCCTTTCGCGGCGAATTCGCTTTTCCGATATTCCGTTTCGCTGCTGCAGACCGTATTTTTATTCTTTTCTTTTCCGCCGTGACAGCTCAAACAGGATTGGGAAGAGACAAGAAACTTGGAATAGACGGATTTGTGGCTGACGGGTACGGCATCTTTATGGGGCGAAAGCTTGACGTTGCCGGGAATGACCTCCCATCCGCCGCTTTTTACCGGCTTGGCGGCATGGCAGACATCGCAGTTGATGCCTTCGACCATCAGCTTTCGGGCGTCATAGTCATTCAACCCCATCTGCCCGATGGGCTGGTGACAGACGTCACAGGATTTGACCTCCCTACCCTTGACCCGCTCTCGGACCAGCCGATAAAGAGGGTTCTTTTCGATGCCGGATGATGCATGGCGCGAAACCTTCCATTCAGCCGCGGTTTGCGCATGGCAGTCCTGGCATGTTCGATAGGATTCGATCGTTTGGCCATAAAGTCCTTGAAAGCCGCCGATGCACAGCCATACCAAACATAACCGGAACTGCATGTAACCCTCATTCAATTAGGTTGTTTGGACTTTATTTTTTTATAAACATCCTCGGCTGCATCGGCCAGCAGAAATCCCAGCAAGCCTCCCCATAACGTGCTGAACAGCGGATTGCTCTGCAGCGGGCAGGCTCCTGTTCGGCAACCGATCAGGGCGTAATAGGCATAACCGCCGGCCGCGCCGATGAGAATGAAAAGCACCTTCCAATATTTCATAAGATCCTTTCCTGTTTTGGTGAAAAAACAGGAAAGGCAAGCATCAATACTTGCCTTTCCAAATTAACAATCCGTCGCTTGAAAATCAAGCGCAAAGCTGTGCGGAATCAATTGCCGCAGCAGCAGCCGCCCGCGCAGCTTCCGCCGGTCGGGACATCAAAAGATGCGGAGCCGATGGATGACGCACAGGCCGAAATCATCCGCTGCGGCTTTTCAGCGCCGCAGCGCGGGCAGGTGAGCTTGGAACCGTCGTCGCTCATTCGTTGCAGCACATCAAAACGATGGCCGCAGGAGACGCATCGATACTCATAAATGGGCATGATTACTCCTCACTTGATTGTTTATCCTGATTCGAATTCTTTTCTTTGGCATCTTCACCCGGAAGACCGCAGGCCGGAGACATTCAGGTCGGCACGCCCAGTTTAGGCAGCACAAAGCGGCTCAGCAAAAACCAGCCTGCAAAGATCAGCACAATTTCGATATATTCCATTACCGGCCTCTTTTTTACCTAAGGTTTGATGCTCTGGCATTTGGAAAGTTTCAGAATAGTTGCAGGCTATCGGGGCGGGCAAATGCCAGCTCTTTAGGAAAACTTGCTTTTAAAGTTGCCGGCACTATCGGCGGCATTTTGAAGAGGTCATGCATCAGTTGAAAAGCATTCAGCGTCGCCTGGCCGCGAAAGTGATTGTTAAAGATGACGATGGTCGGCGCCTTTTCGGCCATGTTCCTAATCCGCTCCTCCCACTCTTTCAACTCATCCTCAGAATAGAGATAATTATAGCGGTCGTCTCTGCCGGCGTCCTGTCGAAACCAGTTTGCGCGATTGCGTCCGTGCAGCCGCACGTAGGCAAAGGGCGCCGTAACCTCGTCGGAGGGCACAATGGACTCGCCGATGACCGGCTGATCGATATTGACAAAGGCAACTCTATTTTGCCGCAGCAGATCATACACCTGCGGCGTCTGCCAGCTGCCATGGCGGAATTCGACTGCGCAGGGGTAAGGCCGAAATATCGCAAGCAGCTGTTCCAACCGCGCCAATGATTCCGGCGAATATTTGAACGACCAGGGGAACTGCAAAAGCACCGCCGCCAATCGCTCTCGTTCGGCCATGGGTTCGAGGCAGCGCATAAACTGCACCGTCTCTGCCGAGGTTTCAGCCGACTGGTGAGTGAATCCCTGCCAAGCCTTGACGCAAAATTTAAAATCGCGGTGTTCGACGGTTTGCAGCCACTTTTGAACCATAGAAACAGGCGGAATACGATAAAATGTCATGTTGACTTCGACAACAGGGAAAAAGCGCGAAAGGTATTCGAGTTGAGAGAAATTTCGGGGAGGGTTGGGCGGATAAAAGACGCCTTTCCAATCCGCGTAACTCCAACCTGCAGGACCAATGAGCACGGGATGCATAGCAGTTCAAAGGGGCAAGCGAACCGGCTCGCTTGCCCCGAAAGGTTATTTTTTCTCAGGCGGTTGGAAGAAAGCCCTCAGCATTTCGATGGGCAGCGGGAAAATGATCGTCGAGTTATTTTCTGCGGCTATTTCATTCAAAGTCTGCAAATAGCGAAGCTGCAGCGCCTGGGGATGCGTGGCGATAATTTCGGCGGCGTTGGCCAGGGTCTGCGAGGCCTGGTATTCTCCCTCGGCATGGATGATCTTGGCGCGGCGCTCACGTTCGGCTTCGGCCTGGCGCGCCATCGCCCGCTGCATTTCGGCCGGCAGGTCGACGTGCTTGATCTCCACCATGCTCACTTTAATGCCCCACGGATCGGTTTGGGCATCGATGATCTTTTGCAGCTGGTGGTTGATCTTGTCACGTTCAGCCAACAGATCGTCCAGTTCGGCTTGGCCGAGAACGCTTCTCAGCGTCGTCTGCGCCAACTGCGAAGTGGCAAACAAGTATTCTTCAACCTGTACAATCGCCTTTTCCGGTTCGATGACGCGGAAATAGAGCACGGCATTAACTTTAACGGAAACGTTATCCTTGGTGATGATGTCCTGCGGCGGAACATCCATAACGATGGTGCGCAGGCTGACCTTGATCATTCGATCGACGAAAGGGATGATGAGAATGAGTCCGGGACCTTTTGCCCCTGCCAGTCGCCCCAATCGAAAGATGACGCCCCGCTCGTACTCCCGCAATACTTTTACGGAGCTCATCAGCAAGAGTATGGCTAAAAAGATAATGACGGTGACCGGTGAAATCATGTTATGCCTCCTGTTGTTCATTGGATTATGCTGCTTTTTCCACTTTCATCAGCAGCCCTTTAACGGCAAGCACGCGGATCGGCTCGCCCTTGAATATTTTTTCTCCGCTGTTTGCCTGCCAAATCTCTCCCCAAACCTGCACTTGACCGGTTTTACCCGGCTCAAGGTCCGAGAGCGCAACGCCGGTTGCACCCACCATGCCTTCCTTGACTGTGGTGGGCTGCGTTAATCGAGTTTTCAGAGCCATTCCCAAGGCAAAAATGAAAAATGCCGCGGTAAACAGAGCAAAGGTCAGAGCGATTCTCCAATCAACCCGCAGCGAAAAACCCGGCGTCTCCTCGATCAGCATAATGGAGCCGAGAAACATGGCGGTAATTCCTCCGATGGTCAAAATGCCGTAACTGGTCACTTTGCTTTCGAGAACGAAAAGAACCAATGCGAAAAGAATCAGCAAGATGCCGGCGGTGCTGACCGGCAGCGTCTGCAACGCCATAAACGCAAGGATGATCGATATGCCGCCGGCCACGCCGGGGATGATGGCGCCCGGATTGGACAATTCGAAAAAGAGACCGTAAATGCCGAGCATCAACAAAATGTAGGCAATGGTCGGATTAGATATCCGATAAAGCAGCCGATTCCGCCAATTCATGGAATGAAAAACGATCTCTGCATTTGCGGTCGAGAGCGTCTTTTTCCGGCCTTCCCGCAGTTCTACCTCGCGTCCGTCGATCATTTTTAAGAGACTGTCCTGAGTCGGCGCGATCAGATCGATGACGTTTTTCGCCAGCGCCTCTTTCTCGGTAATCGATACGCTCCTGCGCACGGCCTGTTCGGCCCAGTCGGCGTTTCTGCCACGCTTTTCGGCAATACCTCTGGCCCAGGCGGCCGTGTAATTTTCCACCTTCTCCTTCATGACCTTTGAGCTGTCCTCTTGCCCGCCGATGCCGACCGGGTGGGCCGCTCCGATGTTGGTCCCTTCGGCCATGGCGGCAATATGACAGGCCATGGTTACAAAGACTCCGGCCGAAACCGCCCCGGCGCCGCTGGGAGCAATGTACATAATTACCGGCACATCGGCGTCCATAATGGCTTTGACGATCGATTGCGTGGCCTGAAGCAGTCCGCCGGGGGTATCCATTTGGATGAGCAGCGCTTCGTAACCGCCCGCCTCTGCTTTCTTTAGATTGTCGATAAGATAATGCGCCGAGAGCGGGTTGATGTCGCCGTCTATCTCGATCTTTAGAATGCGCGGCTGTGCGACCAAGGAGACAGAAAGCATTAATATTAAAAGAATCAAGAACCGCATGACCATACCCTTGTCAATTTGTAAAAAAGTAGGAAAAGCAACGCTGAAAAGCAACGCATTTTAAACACATTCGACTTAACACGCAACGCACGGCTTATATTCTAGAAACTTTTACTTGACAATTAAGGGGAATTTTGTCAAATTGATCTTGCCTGTGAGCGACAACACGTAAAAGAACCAACACCTATAAATTGGGAACTCAGCTCTGGGTGTGTATTACAAGCCTCATAATCCCGCAAGGGATCTCGTGGAAGTAAAAAACATTCAGGCGGTGCCCACCGTGTCAGAAGGGTTCTTTTGAACCGTCTTCGCGCTCACAGGCTTTTTTATGGCCTGTCGTTCTTTCCGTCTTGAGTGAATCTCATTGTTTCTTTGATTCCCCCCAAAAAGGTTTTGCTTTTTCACCCGTCAATAAATACTCAGTCGATCCAAGCTTCGGTATTGTACCGCTTCGCTGACGTGATAAGGCAGAATGCGGTCCGAGCCGTCCAGGTCGGCGATAGTCCGTGCGACTTTGAGGATGCGGTCGTAGGCGCGTGCAGAAAGCCTCAACTTGGTGATGGCCGCCTTGAGCAGCTCCTGTCCTTGGTCGTCCAACTGACAATAGCGTCGAATCTCCTTGGAATCCATGCGGGCGTTGCAGTACAGATGAGGATGGTCGGCAAAACGCTTTTGCTGGATTTGTCGCGCTTTTTCCACGCGCGCACGAATGACCTCGGAGGACTCGCCTACCGCAGTGCTGCTCAACTCGCGGTAACGTACGGCAGGCACTTCGATGTGGATGTCGATGCGGTCGAGGAGCGGACCGGAGATACGCGACAGGTAGCGCTGAACTTGAGGCGGCGAGCAGGTGCATTCTTTGGTCGGATCGCTATAATAGCCGCAGGGACAGGGATTCATGGCTGCGGCCAGCATAAACTCGGCCGGATAGGTTAGCGACAGCATGGCGCGCGAGATGGTTACGACGCCATCTTCGAGGGGTTGGCGCAGGACCTCGAGCACGTTTTTTTTGAATTCGGGCAACTCGTCGAGAAACAGAACACCGTGATGAGCGAGGCTGACCTCTCCGGGACGCGGTACGGTGCCGCCGCCGATCAGACCGGCATCGCTGATGGTGTGATGGGGAGAGCGAAACGGCCGGGTGGCAATCAGCGCTTCCATCTCCGGCAGCAGCCCGGCCACGGAATGAATTTTAGTGGTTTCCAGCGCTTCGTTGAGCGTCATGTCCGGCAAAATCGTGGGCAGCCGCTTGGCGAGCATGGTTTTCCCCGAACCCGGCGGTCCGATCATGATAATGTTGTGGCCGCCGGCTGCAGCAACCTCCAACGCACGCTTGGCTTGTTCCTGCCCCTTGACATCCTGAAAATCCAAGTGATAAATCCGTTTGCGCGAAAACACGGCCTGCACGTCGACGGTAAAAGGCTCCCGTGGTTCACCGTTGAGAAAGGCAACGGCATCTAGCAATGAGCGTGCCGGAATGATTTCAACTTCACGCACCATTGCTCCTTCGGCGGCGTTTTCTTCCGGAACGACGATGCCTTTGATACTTTGGCGCGCCAGTTCTGCGGCAATGGGAAGAACACCTTTGACCGGACGAAGGAGGCCGTCAAGGCTCAGTTCGCCCACCAACACATAGTCGCCGAGTCGGCTTTTCTCGATTTGGCCGCTTGCTGCCAAAATGCCGACGGCGATCGGCAGATCGAAAGCGGCTCCTTCCTTGCGGATGTCGGCCGGCGCCAAGTTGATGGTGATCTTTTTGATCGGAAATCGAAAACCGGAATTCTTTACCGCCGCCTGCACGCGGTGATTCGATTCGCGGACCGCCCCCTCCGGTAGGCCGACGGTAAAAAATTTCGGCTGCTGACTTTCAAGGTGCGCTTCGACTTTGACGATATAGGCATCGATGCCGAGGACGGCGGCGCTGAGCACTTGAGCAAACATGTTCCCCCTCTTTTAAATCATTAAGGTTTTTGAGAATAATCCTTTGATTTGATAAAGACCAAAATGATCGATTGAATAACGGTAGCGGACATTAAGACAAGCGCAGCAAGCAGAAAATAAAAGCTGATTCGCGGCGACCAAAGATGAATGACCAGCGCAGCAGCCAAAAGGAGAATATATTCGGCGCGAAAGGCAAAGCGCCAAATAACATGTTCGGTAGGATCCGGCACTGCCCCGCGATGGTTAGCATAGGCAACGATAAAAGGCGGCATGAGCGTTGTAAACAAAAGCGCGAACAAGAGTCCGTGCAGCAGCTCGGGTCGCACCGAGTAAGGCAGGAAAAAAAAGCAGGAGATCATCAGGGCATCGACAAAGCGGTCGACGGTTCCATCCCAAAAGGCGCCGAGCGCTGTGCTTTGTCCGGTCACCCGCGCCACTTTGCCGTCGATAAAGTCGCAAAGCGTGCTGAGGACAAAAAGCACCAGGCCGAGCAAAATCCTTTGCCGATAGACCGCGCCGGCAGCGGCACCGGCGAGCAGGAGAGAGATGGTCGTCCACGTATTCGGAGAAAAGAATTTGAACGTGTTGCCGATCCCTTTTCGAAGCCATTCGGCGTCAAAGACATCTTTGATCATGGTCTTACCGTTCTATTTCCGTAACAATTGGTTTCATTAATCTTTAGCAACTCAATTATTCCTATCTGTAATCGAAAAATACCTAAAGAATCCGGCTCTGACGGTGCCGCATTCGTTCAAGGAATACCCTCTTTGCATGTGCCCGTGCAGGATAACAATGTTTCGCTTACATCCTCAACCTAATCATACTAAACGCCGCTATGATGGCAATTACTATTCTTCCTGCTTTTGGGCGTCGGCTTTTAGGCTCCGCAGACTTTTCCGCAAGCTTCGACGCCGCGGAGAGAAAATAGCAGAAATGAAAAAGATGATCGTTGCGGTCATGACAATAGTAGCCCCCGAAGCCGTATTGATCTGCGAAGAAATCAAAAGGCCGATCCAAGCCGAAGAGACTCCGAAAATGACTGCCAGGGTCATCATCCGTTTGAAATCGTCTACAAGCTGATGAGCCGCAGCCGCCGGCGCCACAAGAAGCGCGGAGACCAGGACAATGCCGGTCGCTTTGATCGACTGCACAATGGTGATGGCAATCAACGTCAGCATCAAGTAGTTGAGCGTGCGAACGGGCAGACCGGAGACTTGGGCCGCCTCCTGGTCGAAAGTGATAAAGAGAAATTCTTTGTAAAAATAAAGGATAAAGCCGATAACCAAAACCGCTGTGACAAGCGACGCCCAAAAATCAAAGTCGGTGATCGCCAAGATGTTGCCGAAAATATAACCAAACAGGTCTATCGTATAACTTTTGATCAAACCGACAAGTAAGACCCCAAAGGCCATGGTCGAGGCGAAAAAGATGCCCACCGCTGTGTCTTCTCTGATTTGCCCCTTTTCACTGACGTAGCCGATTCCTACAGCCACGGCGGTGCAGAAAATAAGCGCCGAGAGAAAAGGATCGACACCCAACAGCAGCCCCACGGCGACACCGCCAAAAGCGGCATGGGAAATGCCCGCGCCAATAAAGGCCATTCCGCGCAGCACCACGTAAACGCCGATCACCGCGCACAACGCGCCGGTTACTGCGCCGACGATCAAGGCCCGCTGCATGAACTCGTAATAGAGGAGATCAATCATGTCTGTGCCGTCCTTTCGGAACCCGTTCGACGACCATATGCGGGAGATTGCCGTGGCTAAAGAGCAGGACATCGCAGCCGTACATGCCGTCAAAGGTTTCCTGCGAAAGGACCTCCTCAGGGAGGCCGTGAGCCACCAGTCGACGGTTGAGGCAAGCCACGGCGGTTACGTGACGCGACACGACGCTGATGTCGTGAGAAACCAGCATGATGGTCAGGTTCATCTTTTGATGCGTGCTGTGCAGCCATTCGTAAAAGCTTTCCGCGGCATTAACGTCCAAAGCGGCCGTCGGTTCATCCATCAGAAGCAGCTCCGGTTCGACGGCCAAGGCGCGGGCAATCAGAACACGTTGTCGCTGCCCGCCCGAAAGTCGACCGATCTGCCGGTCGGCTAAATCAGCTATTTCGACCAACTCTAAAGCTTGGTCGACGGCTTTCCAGTCCTCGGGCTGTGGTCTTTTGCCCAAGCCCATCCTACGGCTGCGACCAAGCAGGACCGCTTCGCGGACGCGAATGGGAAAAGAAAAATCCAATTTTGCATGCTGCGGGACGTACCCGATACGATCGCGCAAATCATTCAATTCATCGGGCGGCTTGCCGAATACGCGTATTTCACCGGAAAACGGCGGAACGAGTCCTAAAATAGCCCGTAAAAGCGTCGTCTTGCCGGAGCCGTTGGGGCCGAAAATTCCCCAAAATTCGCCGCGATGCAGAGAAAAAGTGATGTCTTCGAGGACAATTTTGTCTTCGTAAGCCACATATAAGTTTCGAGTCTCAACGATGACCTCGTTCATCGACCGGACCCCATGGCTGCTTCCATTTGCGAGACATTAAAGCGAATGAGCAAAGGATAAGAATTGATCTGCGGAAAAGATCCCAAAGGATCGAGCGTGATCACGCGGGCGCCCGTTTCGTCGGCAATTACTTTAGCGACGGCAGAAGGAAACTGCGCCTCGGCAAACACGGCCTTGGCGCGAATTTCGCCGATGATGCGGATCAACTCGGCAATTTCTTGGGGACTCTGCTCTTGTCCCGGACGCTTTTCGATAACCGCAGCCTGCTCCAGGCCGTAACGCGCAGCAAAATAGACCCATGAAGGATGAAAGCAGACGAATCGACGCTGCGGCCATTTTTCGATTCGACTGCGGATTTCATCATCCAGCGCCTTTAGTTCCTGCTGAAAAGAAGCCAGGTTAGCTTCGTAATGAGCTCGATTGCGGCCGTCGAGACGAATCAGCGCCTCGGCGATGCGCTGCGCCTGCCGGCCGGCATAAACCGGATCAAGCCACACGTGCGGATTCCCTTCGGCATGGACGTGGGCATGTCCTGCTTCCTCCTCGTCTCTGCGGATTTCCAATCCTTCACTCGTTACAACAATCGGCTTGTCATTCAAAACGCCGCGGACATTCTCGAGCCAATACTCCAAGCCGATGCCGTTGACTACCAGCAGATCGGCACGACTCAGCTTTTGCATCAATGTCGGGTTCAATTCAAAGGTGTGCGGATTGGCACCGGGCGGAACGACGGTAAAAACCTCGACGTGATCGCCGCCGATCGCCTGCGTTATAAAAGCGAGAGGTTGGATGCTCACCCCAACCATCATTTTTCCGCTGGTTTGCGGACGCCCGCACAAGAACATAAACGGCAAGGCGGTTGCAGAGACCAAAATGATTGTCAGCTTCGAAATGACCCTCATATTCATATCCACTTTCTTTTGGAAGCTTTCATTTGATGTAAAGAATAAGCATAGAGCTCCACTTTTTCA
The DNA here is from genome assembly GCA_034505495.1 of candidate division KSB1 bacterium. Lineage (NCBI taxonomy): Bacteria > Pseudomonadati > Candidatus Zhuqueibacterota bacterium. Next base: position 15,840 of record JAPDQV010000008.1, read on the forward strand.
ACATTTGGGCTAATCCCTACAGGTAAAACAATCGGCTTATAAACGATTTTACTCAAGTGAAGATATTAATCGTCCCTTGAATTCTTTTATTCGGTTTTCGAGAGCCGGTCCGACGATTTTTACCCGTCTTTCCTCTGTTACAGAGATGCCGACGGCAAACCTTCGGCTGCGGCAACAAGGTACCGCTTGACGGTTCATGACAGAGCCGTTTTTATCCTCAAAAATTTCGTCTTTGACATTCTGCTTCCGCATCAGGCTGTACTGTCCCGATCCATTTGAGGATAAAGATGAAGGCGGTTTTCCCACAAAAACCGCTTTCCAGTACTTATTGCCCTGCTGTTATTTCAAACAAAACCAATCGATTCCACATCGAAACGAAGGGCGTCAGCCTGCGCCTCAGCTGCGGCTTCGAGCTTTTTCGACAAATATTTGAAAAAGCCTGACAAAAGCTCACTTTTTTAGTACCGCCTCGGTTTCCATTCGGCTTCAAATGAGCAGGTATTTCATTTTTTAGATGCAAATTTTTGCTTTTCGCAGGATTTCGTTTTAAAAATTTTAGGAATATGGATAACAAACCTTTCGCCGTTGACGCCAAGATTATCTCCCCCGAATCGGCTCTCCGTAGCGGCTCAACAGGCAGAATAATAAGCGTCTATAATCTTTTTTAAGAATTCATCCATATCGGTTTGCCACCAGCGGTTGGACAGGATTTCTATTTCATGATAGCCTGAAAATCCTGCTTGTTCCATCCAGTTGCGAATCGTGCGGAGCGGAATGCAGCCTTCACCGGGAAGCCCCCGATCGTAATGCAGGTCCGAGGTCGGCGTCTTCCAGTCGCTTATGTGAAAAGCCGCCAGCGCCTCGAGCTCTGCCGCACGATGGATTTGTTCCTCCAATTCCGGATCCCACCACAGATGGTAAGCATCGACGACGACGCCCAGATTCGAAGAGCCGATTATCTCCACCATATCGTTCGCCTGTTTGAGCGTGTTGACGGCTGACTGCGTATCGGCGTACATGGGATGAAGAGGCTCTATAGCCAGCTTTATATTTTTTACTTCAGCATGTTCCAAGACCGTTTCAATTCCGGTTTTAAATTGCAGGCGCGATTTGTCCAAGCTTTGCCGCGGATCGGCGCCGCAAACCAAGACCAGCAGTGAGGCGCCGAGAGCCGCCGCCTGATCCACGGCATTCAGCGTATCACGAATGGCCCGCTGCCGTTCCTCGGCCGAAGCAGAGGCAAAGAAACCACCGTAGCATAGCGACACTACGGATATTCCGTAAGCTCGAAGCATTTCGGCCACTTGCAGCACGTTGCGATCCGCAAGCGCTTCCCGCCAGACGGTCATCGCTCGAATTCCGGCGGCCGCATACTTTTGCACAGCGACTTCAATCGGCCAGGGCTTGGTCGTAATCGTGTGCGGGCACAAGCGGGATAAATCTTTTATGGGTGCGGCAGGTTTTGCGCTCACTCAAAAACTCCAATCTTTTATAATATCCCTTTCTTCCGCAATCAATAAGTAGGCCTCGCCGGCGTAATTGATCACGATGGGAAAGAGCGAACTTGCATGCTGCGATGAAAATTGCTGCTGCTGAGAAATTTTTTCCCATAAACTATTTAGTTTAGGATCCGATTGTTGAACGGCATCGAGCTCAGCCGCTGCGACCGAGGCGAACGAAGCGAGCCGAGGTAGCAGTCGACTGCAGCGAGTGGTTAAGACGTTTCTTTCTTGGATTTCTTGACACTATACTCGGCCCTTGATTCATGGATAACGGGTAACTCATACAACCATGATAAATCTCTTCCGATGACCAATTCTCTCATTGTAGCATGGTGAGTATTTTTCATCGGAATAAAACGCATCTGGAACCTATGCCTTCGAGCCATTTCCTTAACTTCTTCTGCCTCATCGTATGTCATCAGAAAATCGCCCACTAGTGACTCGCAAATTGTAAATAGATGTTCGTGATCGATCTGATGATGTCTATAAAGCCGCTTGCCTGCCTTCTTGCCACCGACAGTATAGGGAGGATCAATAAAATAGATGGCATCCTCGCGGTGGGCAAACTCCATCATCACTTTCAAGCCATCATCGCACCGGAAATCAATCCGATGCACAACATTATTCAGGCTGATGAGTCTCCGAGCAAGCGTCTTCGGATACCATCGAGAACCGATTCCTTTTCCGTTTTCTCCGTACCTTATGAAACGAGAGCCTTCAGCGAGTATTCCCCCATGGAGCGTTCGGTTTTTTAGGATTGTCTGAAACGCTTTCTCCCGCGTGGTCGTTGGAGTTTTCTGAAGCTCCTCTTCGACGGCTTCTCTCGTCATCGTGAAGGTCAAGATTCGATTGGCAAGCCACACCGCATCACCGCTTACGATGGTTTCCCACACGGCTGCCACTTCATCATCCAATTCGACCATGACCGCCTTTTCGACCAAGTTTTCAAAGAGGGCGGTAAGGCTGATGATCCCTCCGCCGGCGAACGGTTCAATGAGAACTAGCGGCTTGCTCTTCAGACTAGCTACCCAACGTCGGAATGTCGGTACAAACCATGTCTTTCCACCAGGGTAGCGGAAAGGACTTCTCTGCGGAACTGACGCGACATTCACCGGACGTGGCAAAGCCATTTCCTCAGAAAATAACGAGAGCTGTCCCTGTATCGCCATAGTCAAAACGGCCTCTCGATGGTTTGGTTCGTCGGAGGAGTTTCCAGTTGCTCGTCGAGCTTTTCCTGAAGCAGTTTGATGAAATCCTCCATTCTTCCAGGCAATGGTGTCGTAATAGAAAGCAGGGCGGGTTCAAATTCAGTAAAAACTTCATCCACCTTCGTCAGATAGTATCGCCCGGATCCATGACCCTCTTCCACATGTAGTTTCAGATCATAGATGAGCCAGGCAATATCCGCCTCATCCTTTGAGACTTGTTTGAGAGTGGGTAGAGTAGCAAAGAAGCTCTTATTCAGTGCCACAGCGATTTTCTTTTTCCAGCTATGCAAGATTCCGCCCTTATAAACGAGTTGTGGAACGAGCCTTTTTCGAGAAGATGAGAGATAATCAGGACGAGGGTAGTTCGGCTCGCCGGACCAATCCATGGAAGCCCTGTTTTGTGGATCGCCCATGTAATACTCAAATGGTTCACGAACATTACCAGAGATATAAACAGCCTGAATCTCAAGAGCACCGAAATCAATAACCCTCCCCATATCGTCATAGGCGACGAGAACCACATCGATGTTTCCAGCAGACTTGCCATGAGCATCATTTAAACGCACTTCAGTTAGAGAAGTCCACCGTGTTCCCTCGCCAAAAAAGAAAGCCGCAGCATGGTCAGCAATAATCCAGTCCTGGCGAAATCGGATGGGGCAAGTGATAACAGGCGCGTTCTCATGATAGATGCTGCACACGCCAAGGGGATTCTTTGCCTTGTCCTTTGTGCAATTCGGCACCTTGTTGTTGAAGGGACAGAGACGAAGAGAACGATACCGTTTCGCCGTATCGGTTTGATCGGTGACCAAGTGACCGAAGACCTCTGCCAATGGCTGTCCGCTATGACTCATGTCAATCCTTTCTCATCTGACGTCCTAACGGCTCGCGCATAAGCCGCCCGCGAAGCGGGTCGGCTTGATGCGCTGGTTGGGCGGCGCTTCCCAAAGATAATTGCCTTCACACCCTACCCTCTTTTCATGGTAAGAATCTTGTTTACTATGTTCTCGAGCGTGACACTTCTACGACCATGTTGCTGGGCTATTCGGATAACCTCAGTAACAACAACGGGATTCTTGATGGCATGTTTTTTTCAAGAATACAGAAGCTCTCTTGACATTCTTGAAGCCATTGCTCAAATTCAGCATTTCCGATTTCATTCTGCAGAGTACGTTCCAAATCGCACTCAAAACAGGCGAATTGCTCACTAACTTGGCAGGGCCAATCTTCCACAGGTTGCCCCATAAGCCTGAGTAAGCGATGATTGTCCTCTGGTTTGGATTCCTTCTTGCCTTTGTCACTGTCCCATATCACATAGACAGGGATACCCAAGTGGCGAAATAACGTCGCGGGGCGGTCCAAGCTACTCTTGCCGAGGCAAGGAATCACCGAGATGCCGTTATTCTCCAAATCATATCCCATAGCAGCGGCAACTCCAAGAATGGCTGCTCGATCATCTTCACCTTCCACAAGTACAACGACTTCAGCAAAAAAGCCCTCATTCATCCAGGGTGTCATAATGGTTTGAAGGCGAGGCAACAAGGTCTCACCTGTATATCGTTGAGAGGGTTTACCATCTGCTTCCCATATGGTTTCTGCCACTTTGTCCAGATTTGTGCTGATGACCCTTGTGACTTTGGGCTTATCTGGCACATGAGAGGTCTTACGAAGTAACCGTATTTGATCAATACGATCAATGCCTACGAATAGAGGGGAATGCGTGGAGTAGACAACTTGGGTTCTCTCTGCAACACCGGGTATTTTGCCCGAAGCAAGCTGAGACAAGATCTTTGCAAGGTGTCGCTGGCGGTTGGGGTGCTGATACAGCTCTGGTTCCTCAATCGCAAGCACAAGATTAGGTAAGCTTCCTTCCTGTTTGGTTTGATTCTGCCCCTCTGAAGTTGTCTCAACAGTCAATCTACTCTGGGCTAGAGCAAGGTGTTGCAGTATGGTCAGGATAAACGCTCTTTGCAAGCCATGTCCCGTTCGAGAAACAGCGGAAGAATAACCATCTTCAATGATTTTCACGTCTGCCTGTGGTAAAGGAATGTTGATTTGAGGCGATGGAAGCCACTGCAAATCTACTCTGACATCAGAATCTGGTACGAACGTCTTCAGAGTTCTTGTCATTCTGTCTGCCAGAGTGATTAACTCGGTTCGGCTTGCTGGGTCTATGATCTCGCTGTAGCGTTCTTGAATCTCCTTCTTGAAATTCTCTAAATCGGTATTAGCAGACAAAGCATTGCGAACAACTAAATCCATTAGCTCTGTGAGAACAGAACCTCGCCCCTCGGCACTATCATCGGACGCATCACGAACTGCTGGTATGAATAGGAAGCGAGTAAACCTACCCAGATATCCCTGAGCAACCTCTTTGAAACCAAAGAACTGGCCGTCATCTCTTTGCCTTGTACAGTAGTCAGGATGTTCTGCTTCCCATTGCTTTAGACTGTCTGACACTGCTCCAAGGGTTGACCACTGCGGAAGAGAACTAAAATCTTTCTGTGCTCGAACCCTCTCATAAGCCTTCTTAGCAGTCTTACCTCTGTCCTTAATAGCCAGTGCGTCACGAATTTCTTGAAATGCTGGATTTTGCAATGTGGATCCATGGTACTTCCAGGTGACCTTCCCATCATCCCAGACAAACACTCGCTCAACTGTCAGTTTGTCGCCTTGCATATAACTTGAGAATTGCGCTTTGGCTTCCGGGGACAAATCTCTGAATGTGATGGTTATTATGATTTCTGTTGTCGTGTCTCTATTGTAGAAATCCTCTATCTCGATTCTTGGAGATGGCTCATAAAAAAGGTGTAGCCCTCTGAGAAATGAGGATTTCCCAGAGCCATTAGAGCCAACAAGTGCAGTAAGACTCTCGAAGTCCAACGTTTCATCGAGTATGGAGCGAAAGTTTCTTATGCGGATAGATTCAAGGATCACTCGCTTGCCTCCCTAAACAAATCACGACAAATGGCAGCCAGACCATTTGTATATATCTATGTCAAGCAGGGTGGTCAATTAGCCTTTCCACTCCTACATAACGCTCCTTACGTGCATATGCTTTACGAACGTGTCTGTTTATGAAAGCGTTTAAGCCTTGACCATTTCGCGCAAGTTTTTTCATCTGCTCTATATTGTTTGCGCCAGCACTTGCATAGGTGTAAAGGTAAACAGAACCGTCGGAGAATTGGACTCTGATGAAGTCATTACCGATCTCGTACCCGACAACGCCAGAGTCACCACCAAGGTTTGCGTATCTTTCCATGTCGATTTCTTCTCTTGAGTTGTGTGTCCAATTGCGCCGCCCAACAATGTTTTGAAATGCAGCAGAATACTTTATGGAAAGCATTGTAGTCCCTCGAATCGTGAAAAGTTTAATGAAAATATTTCAGGAATACAATACGAAACTTTGGCAGCGTTTTGAATCCTTTTGTTGAACAACGAAATCCGAAAAGCGCGTTTGAAAGGAGCAAAGGAATTTTTGCACCTTTTAGTTTTATGAATCTTGTCGCAAGAAAGCGATTATTTGTCATTTTATGTAAATTCAAGTGACATTTTTCTTGCTTTTTTGAATGAAAATCAGTATTGTTGATTGTCATTCATCAAGTATTGAGAGCCTTTCGTGTTACAAAGCGCTTACATAAAAGCGGTGGATCATTCTGTTTTTCTTGCTTTATTTTTATCGTCCGCTAACGCCCTATCTGCGGACTATTCCTTCATTCTTTTTCCCAAGCCGATCATTTATTCTTTTTGAGCTTTAACTCCAAGGGTTTTAAGAGGAAAGCTCTTAGCCTTCGGGGAAATAGTACTATTTTTACAACAATTCTAAATTGAGGAGGAGTGTATGAAGCCGTTGTTGCCCCGCTTTTTGGCAGTGGCCATTCTTTTGGCCACATTGTCGCAACTTTCAGCCGCCCCATCATTTAAATGGGGTTTTCAGGAAAGGCTGCGTCACGAGTATATGAACAACAATCTGGATTTCAATGCCGACAAGGACGATGAGCAGGGCTATTTCAGAATTCGAACTTCCGCCTGGGCGCAGGTGGAATTCAGCAAAAACCTGCTTATCCGTACTCAGTTGAACAACGAGTTTCGTTATTATACGATCGTTCGTCAGTCGGACAAGGATGCCGGCAAGAAAAATACGCTTGATGAGGTCATCTTTGAACATTTGTATTTGAGATATGCGACAGGCGGACCAAATCCTTTTACCTTAATCCTGGGGCGCCAAAACTTGATGTACGGGGAAGGCTTTATTCTCATGGACGGCGCCCCTTGGGACGGATCGCGCACCATCTATCACGATGCCGTCAAAGCCTCTTATCAACAAGGGGATATGACGATCGACTTTTTGGCCATCAGCAACCCGCGCTTAGACAAAAGGCTGCCCAAGTACAAATTTACCAAAGAAGGCGGCAAATACCTCGGCCTGCCGAAAAGTTATTCCGGCGACCAGTTTCTCAACGACGGCCTGGAGGAGGCATTGGGCCTCTATTTTACGAAAAAGCTGAATGCCGCATCACAAATGGAAGCCTACTATTTTTACAAAACTGAAGAACCGAACTATGTTCTGCCTCCCTTTCCCAAAATGACCGAGACGCAAAAAAGCAAACTCTATCTGAATACGGTCGGCTTTCGGCTGGTGCAGCCGTTGAGCAATTCGTTCAAGCTGACGACAGAGTGGGCCGTACAGCAGGGCAAGCAGGAGAAAGCCGACGTTTCTGCGTACGGCGGCTATGCCAATCTCTCCTACACCGTGCTGCCTCAGAAAAAAGGGGTGGTCACGGGCGGCCTTTATCTATTGTCGGGCGACGACCCCAAGACCGACAATGTCGAAGGTTGGAATCCGCTTTTCAGCCGCTGGCCGAAATGGAGTGAGCTGTATATTTACTCGCACACCATCGAAAACATTGGGGGCGGGCGCAAGGTGGGTTACTGGACCAACACACTGGCTCCAAATGTGCGCTTCGATATGGTTATCAATCCCAAAATTGACATAACGTTCTGGCTGCATCATCTGAACGCTTTTTATGCAACTTCGAGCGGTACGGGCAAAACCCGCGGCGACGAGATACAATTATGGATCCGTTTCAAGCTGTCGAAACAGCTTACGGGGCATGTGTTGTTCGACTATTTCATTGCAGGCGACTTTTATGCGCCGCCGCAATCCGGCGCTTCCTTTATCCGCGGCGAGCTGATGTACACTCTGCAATAGCATCGGCAAGGAGGGTTATCATGAACTTGATTCTCTTATCGACCATCGTCATCATCTATCTTTTCATCGTTGGTTATCTGGCTTATATTGGTTATCGCCGGACGCAAAACGCGGCGGATTACATGGTTGCCGGCCGCTCGATTCACCCTTATGTGATGGCGCTGTCGTACGGCGCAACCTTTATCAGCACATCGGCCATCGTCGGATTCGGCGGCGCGGCAGCCGTTTACGGCATGGGATTGCTCTACTTGACCTTTCTTAATATTTTTATGGGAATTTTCGTCGCGTTTGTCTTTTTCGGCAAACGGACGCGCATCATGGGTCTCAATCTTAACGCCCATACATTTCCAGAATTCCTTGGCCTGCGCTTCCAATCCAAATCCCTGCAGGGTATGGCCGGGCTGCTCATTTTTATCGGCATGCCTCTCTATGCGGCGGTCGTATTGATGGGCGGCGCACAGTTCATTGCCCAAGTCCTGCAGGTCGACTATAATATCGCGCTCTTTTTCTTCACGGTCATCATCGCCGTTTATGTGGTGATGGGAGGATTAAAAGGCGTCATGTATACTGATGCTTTTCAAGGAACCCTGATGTTTCTCGGCATGTTTTTCCTTTTGGTCTTGACCTACAGCAAGCTCGGCGGCCTGGTGACGGCAAATCAGAAACTGACGGCGCTGGCTCCGGAGGCAATCAAGCTTTTCGGCGCCAAAGGGCATACCGGCTGGACCTCCTTTCCGACTTTCGGATCGGAATATTGGTGGACGCTCGTTTCTTCGCTGATCATGGGGGTCGGCATCGGCGTCCTGGCTCAGCCGCAGCTGGTCGTACGTTTCATGACCGTCAAATCCAATCGTGAGCTTAATCGTGCCGTGCTGGTCGGCGGTGTCTTTATTTTGATGATGACCGGCGTCGCTTTTGTCGTCGGCGCATTGACCAACGTCTATTTCTACGAGCATCCCGCTTTCGGCAAAGTTTCTTTTCTTGCAGCCGAAAAGGCGGTGGACAATATCATCCCTTTGTACATTAGTCACGCAATGCCGCAATGGTTTACGGCTCTATTCATGGTGACGCTGCTCTCTGCCGCCATGTCCACACTAAGCTCGCAGTTTCATGTCATGGGCACCGCCATCGGTCGCGACGTTTACGAAAAATGGGCCAACGGCAAGGGCAACACGCTTATCATCAACAAAACCGGAATTTTAATTTGTATCCTGCTCAGTCTGTTTTTGGCCTGGGGACTGCCTCTCTTTTTTGAAGGCGGCACAGCCATTATTGCCCGCGGCACCACTATTTTCTTCGGCTTGTGCGCCGCTGCATTTCTCCCGATGTTTGTCGGTGCTCTTTACAGCCGCAAAATCAAGCGGGCTGCCGCATTGGCATGTTTCTGGGTAGGTTTCTTGAGCAGCTTTTTTTGGCTGTTCTTTGTTCATACCAAAGTTTCACAACCGCTGCTTTTGTGCAAGGCGCTGTTCGGCGTCGATTCGCTGGCCATGGGCAGCAAATGGGCGGTCGTCGATCCGCTGTTCATCTCTCTGCCGCTTTCTACCCTGGCAACATTCATAGGACAGCTTTTCGGCAAGCCGATGCCGGAAGCGCATGTGCGCACCTGCTTTGATCAAATCAAATAATCCATCGAGTTATGAAAGGGATCATTATGTTGGGATTAGGAGATTTTTGGATTTCGCTGGTTTGGGTTCTGGTGATTCTCAGTACGCTTTTATGCGTTGTTTACGGGGCTCTCAATTGGAACAAAGAGAGCGAGGAAGACGCCAAAATTCTTGAAGAAGAAAAACGGTGGGAACGGGAAGAGAAACGCATTGAAGAGACGCTCTGATGCAAAAGGGCAACCGATTCAGGTTGCCCCTTTGGCTTTATCGGATGGCCCGGCGCAACTTGCCTTTCAACTCGTGAATTTTTTTTCTGGCCTTGGCCAACTTTTCCTTGTCCTTCTCGCGCAGCGCTTCATCGCGCATCTGCTTTGCCAAGCGAATTTCACGCTTGATGGCTGTTTTATCCAACCCGACCGCAACGTGATGCGCGTGCGCTTCGATACCCAAAACATGACACAATTTCGGCAACAAATGCTCTTTGTTCAACTGGGTATATCCCTGCAGCTCCGGATGGTCAAGCTTGGCAGCGATCTCGCGCAGTTCCGTTACCTTCATCTTGTGAAGCTGCTCATAGGTGTACTCCATAGAACCTCCTCTTCACTGGTTGAGGCTAAAAACATGGGCGGCGGCAAATCCTGTCACGCCGTTTCTTCTCAACTTTGCAGTAATTTAAAGACTTGACGGCTAAAATCAACGTTTTTCTTGCAGATTTTCCTTGTTGCAATTGGCCGCAGCTATACCTATAATGGCCTGAAAGGAAACGTTCAATCGATTTTTACTAAAAGGCTGTAAACTCGTGCGTATTCTTCTCCTCGTCAAGCGCTTTGATTTCGGCGGCGCGGAAAATCATGTCTGCGATCTGGCCAACGGTTTGGCGCAGGCGGGACACCACGTTTGGGTTGCCGGTCAACGCGGCAGGCAAGTATCGCATCTGAATTCAGTCGTTCAGTTTGTGGACCTGCCTCTATCCGACTGGACGCTGCTTTGGCGACTCTTCTTCTTCTGCCGATTCCTTCGTACCCAAAAGATAGATTTGATTCATGCGCATCAACGGCTGGCGATTCGGTTGGCAGGATTGGCCGGTATGCTGACGCATATTCCTGTAGTCGCAACCGTACACGGCCGCACGCGCCACGACTTGGGAAATTGGTTTTTCCGGCGGCTGCCGCAGCGGGTTATTTTTGTCAGCAAACAGGTGCTGAAGCGGGCGACCCGCTTTTCCTGTCTTGCCGAAAAGTCGGTCTATATTCCCAATGGGCTAAACAGCAACCGGCAGGGCACCTTTTGCAAAGATCGAATTCTGTACATCAGCCGCATCGACCGCAGGCACGGCAAGCTGTTGGCAATCATCATTCGCGACGTCATGCCCGCATTGCTCGTCGATCATCCGCAGCTTACGTTCGAAATTTTCGGCGACGGCAAAGGGTTATCGCTTCTCAAAAAGACAGCCGAAGAGTTGAACCGCCGCCTCGGCCGCCTTTTCGTCAGGCTTCACGGCTTTCAGCCGGAGCCGCAGATGATCCTGGAGGGCTCTTTGGTCATGGGGGTCGGCCGAGCGGCAATGAAGGGCTTGGCTTCCGGCCTGCCGGTGCTGTCGATCAATCGGAAACACCTTGGGCCTTTGATTACTTGTGCAAATTATCCCATATTGAAAGACAGCAATTTCGTCGACGTATCCGGCACCAAACCGACGCCGCGCACGCTCCTGCTGCGCCTGCGCGAAGCGTTATCCAAACTCGACAAGCTCGCCGAAGAGAGGATCCTGCTGCAGCAAAGCGTTCTGCAGGATTTCGATCCGGCGGCCGTCATCCGACGCACAGAACAGCTGTATCAGGAGGTCCTGGTGACAGCCTGCAGCGCCGTCACCCTTGGACGATGCCGAGCGGCGGACGTTCCTTCCATGCGCCGCGCGTAAAGTCGGGAAATTCAACCGGCCGGCTGCCGTTTGCCACCGAAAGCTCGGAAAGCGGAGCAACGGCGCTCCATGCTGCCGCGTCGTACACATCCATATCCGGCGGCTCGCCTTTCAGCAGACACTGAATCAAACGGTAATCCTCGATGTAATCCATGCCGCCGTGACCGGCGCCCCGCGCCTCTTCCGCTTTTGCGCTCCAAAGCGGGTGCTCGTATTGAGGATAATATTTTTCCAGATCTTCACATTCATCGAGCGGGATGATGTCTTCGATATAGATGCGGTTCGGCCACTTTTGCACGATGCCCCTTGTCCCCTGCACCATATTGATGCGGCTGTAAGGCCGCGGCGTCGAGGTATCATGAATGACGATGATGGTGCGGCCCAACTTGGTTTTTATGATCGAAGTATTGACATCGCCGAGGGCGTAGCTTTTCTTAGCCCACTCTGAATCCGGTCCGAATTTCTTGGCCGCGTACAAATTCAGGCCGCGCGACAGGCAGCTGACCGAAACCAAATAATCGAATTGGTCCCCGCGGTTGATGTTCATGCATTGCGCAACCGGCCCCAGGCCGTGCGTCGGGTACAAGTTGCCGTTGCGTTTGATGGAGTGAGCCGTCCGCCATAAAGCTTCGCCCTTGCTTTCGAAATCGAATTTAAGAGCGCGGAGATCGTGCAGATAACCGCATTCCGCATGCAGCAGCTCGCCGAGTACACCTTGGCGCACCATGTTAAGAATCATCATTTCTTCGCGATCGTAGCAGCAGTTTTCCATCATGATGCAGTAGCGTTGATTTTTTTCCGAAGCCTCGACTAATTGCCGGCACTCCTTCAGGGTGACGGCAGCCGGCACTTCAGTAGCAGCATGCTTGCCGTTTTTCATGGCTTCGAGACAGACGGGGACATGCCACTCCCAAGGAGTGGCGGTATAGACCAAATCGATGTCGTCCCGAGCGCAAAGGTTCTTGAAATCCCACTCTCCGTCGCTGTAGCCGTCCGGTTTGGGAAAGCCTGCGCTTTCCACAATCCGCTGTGCTCTTTCGACGCGTTCAGGAAAAAGATCGCAGACGGCGCGAATTTCCGCCCCGCGAATGCGCACCAGGTTGAGTACATGCGCCGTGCCCATGCCGCCCACACCGACAAAGCCGATGCGCACCTTGGGCAGCGGCGGCGCAGTAAAAAACTTGGGTTTTCCGGCCAAGGCGATGCCGGAAGGTATGAGTGAGGCAGCCGCCGCTACTCCCAAACCGGCGGCGCCGAAGCGCAGAAAATTGCGACGATCGAGCAATTCGTATCGATGCTCCATGACTCTTCTCCTCGTCTTTACTCTACCATTTCTTCGATTCGAACACCTTCGGCAATGCGGACAATGTACGCCCGTCCACCCTGTTCGGCCACTGCTTCGGCGACTTTTGGCGTATTTTCCGGCGCATAAGCGAACATGCAGCCGCCTCCGCCCGAGCCGTTGATTTTGCCGCCGTAAGCGCCCGCCTTTCGTGCAGCGTCAAGCATGCGATCGATTTTCGGCGTCGAAATGCGCAGACCATCGCGCAGCTGCTCATGATGCGCCGTCAGCATTTCTCCAAAGCGGCGATGATCGACTTCCGGCGTCGAAAGAAGACGATAGGCCTCCAGAGTCAACTCGCGATCGACGATCTGAGCCCGCAAAAGCTGCTGCTGTTCCGTTGAAAGCCGTGCCGCGTTGCGCTCAACATCCTCCAGAGTCACTTGGCCGGCGCTTTTTCCCAAAATACGCAGCGCATCCATTACCCCGCCTTTGACGCGAGCTAAAATGCCTTTGGTGTCCTTGGGCTCACGGGAGTCGCCGAGCACAAACGCTCCCAGTTTTGCAGGCAGCCGCTGCGGTGGAGTTTCGCTGCCGAAATCGATGAACAGTAGACCGCCGAATGCAGAGGCAAAGTGATCCATCTGACCGCCGGGCTCGCGAAATTCGACCACTTCGGCACGATGAGCAAGTCGGGCTATGGTCAACGGATCGCCCGCGCGGGGATCGCGCATCATCGCCAAAAGAAAAGCAGTCCATGCAACGACCAGCGCCGAAGAACTGGAGGTGCCCGAGTTGATCGGAATTCTGCCCCGTACCAGCGCCTCGACGCCGAAAGGCAACTCGGCACCCTCACGCTGGAGAATGTTCAGGGTGCTTTTAAAATAATCCCGCTCTTCAGTATAATGAAAGGGATAGATGAGATCAAAACATGCGTATTCGTTCAGGTCGGGAAGATGCAGGCGGATTTTCCTATCCGACGTCGATCGGCCGCGGATGCGGATGCGCAGATCGATCGCTGCGGTGATCACCGCGAGTCCCAAATAGTCCTGATGTTCGCCGAACAGACAAATGCGCCCCGGCGCCGAGACGGTTACCGTCTTTGCCATTTCTTTATCCTTAAAATCAAAACATGTCGCGAGGCAAACATTTTTGCCATTGCAACCATTTTTCCGCCTGCATTCTGGTCATTCAAGCCGCAGCCGATATGCCGATTTCACGCCTTTTTCAAGTCGGGTGATCCGTTAATTCATCCTGCACAATGCCTTTATTTCATCTCCAGTTTTCCCCAGGTACGAACGAGAAAGACGGCGGCGACCAACGAGACAGCCAGGGAAAGGAGCGCAGCAGCGAATTTTCCATAGAGCAAGTAGCCCGTACCGAATACGGCGCCGTAAACGGCGAAACACCCGGCAATCATGCAGAGCAGACCGAGCGGCAGATCGCCCGGTGTGGCTTTCTGCGGCACCGGATTGCCCTCCTTCTCCAGCTTCCGCAAAAAGGCATCCCACCCGATGCCGCCGGGACGCACCAGCGTGTAAAAGCTGCGCAGTTTGTCCTGCGCCGCGGGCGGGGTGAGCAGCGTCACCAGGAGCCAGGCGGCTGTGGTAATCCCTACGCCGATGATCAGGTTGATGTGCGAAGGCAGCGGCGCAAAACCGAGCCGGACGTGAATGATTTCCAGGTAAAGAGCCACTAAAAAGGAGACGATCATGCCGGTAATTTCGGTAAAGGCATTTATTCGCCACCAGAACCACCGCAGGATGTAAATGAGTCCGGTTCCGGCTCCGATCTGCAGCAAAATATGAAACGCCTGCAGAGCATTCGACAACAGCAGCGCGACGGCGCCGGCGAGCAGCATCAGCAAAAGGGTAGCGATTCGACCGACAGTCACCAGTTCCTTCTCTGATGCTGCCGGTTTGACAAAACGCTTATAGAAATCGTTGACGATGTAGGATGATCCCCAATTGAGATGCGAGGCCATGGTGGACATGTAGGCGGCAAGCAAAGAAGCGACGACAATACCGAGCAGTCCGCGCGGCAGGAAGGTCAGCATGGCCGGATAAGCCAGATCGTTCTTGATGATCGCCGCATTGATATGCGGAAAGCGCTGCGCCAATGCCATCAAGTCCGGGAAAACAATTAGAGAAGCCAAGGCAACGATAATCCAGGGCCAAGGCCGCAAAGCGTAATGGGCAATATTGAAAAGAAGCGTGGCGCCCATGGCATTTTTTTCATCCTTGGCGGAGAGCATGCGCTGCACCAAATAGCCGCCGCCGCCCGGTTCGGCGCCGGGATACCAAACGCTCCACCACTGCACCGCGAGCGGGATGATCAGCACGGAAAGCAATTGCGTCGAATCGTTAAAATCAGGCAGCAAATGCATATTGGCGACCACGCGGGGATGAGAAAAAAGATTGGCCAGGCCGTTTACCTCCGGCAAGCCGACGGCTACGACGGCCGCCATGATCGCGCCGAACATGGCAAAACTGAAAAGAAAAAAATCCGTCATCAGCACCGAGCGCAGACCGCCGAGTATGGTGTAGACGCCGGTAATCAGCAGGGCGACTGCTATCGTCTGAAAAGGTGTAAGATTCAGCAGCGCGCCGCCGATTTTGATTGCCGCCAGGGAGACCGTAGCCATGATCATGACGTTGAAAAACACGCCGAGATAGAGCGAGCGAAAGCCGCGCAGGAAAGCCGCCGACTTGCCGCTGTAACGGATTTCATAGAACTCGATGTCGGTCATGACTTTCGAGCGCCGCCAAAGCTTGGCGTAGACGAAAACGGTCAGCATGCCGGTCAATAGAAAAGCCCACCACAGCCAATTGCCGCAGACGCCATGGGTTCGCACCAGATCGGTCACCAGGTTGGGCGTGTCGGTGGAGAATGTTGTGGCAACCATGGACACGCCGAGCAACCACCACGGCATGTTGCGTCCCGATAAAAAGAATTCGGTGGAGCTGCTGCCGGCTTTTCGTGAAGCCAGCAGTCCAATGACCAAAATTGCGGCAAAGAAAAGCGCGACAATAGCCCAATCCAATGTCCCGAGCAGCATGTATCAGTCCCTCATCAAGATCAGATTTTGAAAAAGATCTGCCGTTTATACAGCCACCAGCACAAATACCACTCCACCGCCAACGCCGCCAGAGCATTGAAGACGGCTATCGTCGGTTCTGATAATCCGATAAAGCCGAAAAGGCCGCCGCTAAAAATGGCGACAAAACCGTTAAACCACTGGCTGCCGACGGTTTGCGAAAAGAGATAGATGAAAATAGAGTTCATGCCGACCACGGCAAAAAACAGCACGCCGCGCTTGAACCCCCGCACGTCAACGAGCCAATAAAAGAGCGCGAGCGTAAGGAGACACCATCCGCCGGAAGCAAAAACGAACGAAGTAGTTGCGGTGCGCTTGATGATCGGCGTAATTCCGGCAACGTCAAGACCATACCCGACCAAGAGGCTGACGACTCCAAAGACGATCAGCGGCTGCAGTTTTTTTCTTGCTGATCTGTTGCTGCGCAACAGCTTCCCTGCCAGAACACCCCAAATCGTGTGCGCTGCCGTCGGCAGAGCGTTAATCGCAATCCAATGATCATGGTTCAACTTGCCCATCAGCACCAGGTCCATATAGGAGCCGAAATTGTGATCCGGCGTAAATGGCTGATCGAATCCGGGTACCCAAAAGATTCGGTAGAGAAATTCGGAAAGACCGAGCATGCCCAAGGAAATGATAAGCTGCGTGCGCGCCGGCAAATGATAGATTAGGTAGGCAACGAGAATCGTAAAAGAAAGCTGCGTCAGCACGTTCCACAGCTCCCAAACGAGTCGGCGATTATAGCCGCAATGAAGCATCACGCCGAGGAAAAAAAGGGTAATGCATCGGGTAATAATGTGTCGAGTCGTTTCAGCACGACTTTGTCCTTGAGCCCATCGTCGTTCTAAAGAAAAGACCATAGCCACACCGACGATGAACATGAAAAACGGCTGGATGAGATCCCAAAACCGCAGACCGTTCCAGGGGTGATGAAAGAATTGCTGCACAATCCCGGCGGCAAACGCGCCTTTCGGAACGGCCTCGTGCAGCGCCTCGTACAGCCCCGTCCCTTCGGCAACAAGCAAAAACATAGTGAGACCGCGGAACAGATCCAAGGAAAGCAACCGCTGAGATTTCATACCTCTTCCCTTTCGCAATAAAATTGAGAGGCGGCAAAGCAAACCAGTTTGTCAAAGATAGAAAGATTTTACCGAGAAACAACAAATTGTTGCCGCAAAGTAAAAGGCGGCCGATTACAACTTTCGACCGCCCGAGGATTGCTTAACGTAGGAGAAGGAGCTTTACGGATTGTGAAAATTCTCGGCTTTGGCCTACAAACATGCGGGCATAATAAACGCCGCTTGCAGCCGGAGATCCTACTTCGGTAAGGCCGTCCCATTGCACTTGATGTCGACCGCCCGATTGTTCACCCTGCCGCAGCACGCGGATGCACTCTCCGCGGGTGTTGTAAATGCCGAGAAACACGTTTGCCGTCCGCTTCAGCTCGTAAACTATATTGACAGAGGGATTGAATGGATTGGGAAAAGCGGGTAACAGCGTAAAATCCTGCGGCAACACCAAGTCGCTTCTTCCGAGAGTCTCGGAAAGCTTGAGCACATTTTCATCCATCCAGCGAATGCGCCGCTCGATCCAGTACTTGAGATAATTCGTCTCATCCCGATAGGTGCGAAATGTATAAAAGATGTTCGGCATCGGCCAAAAGCCTTCTCCCGGCTTTCCCGGACCGGGCCAGACGGCAAAGTTTCGCGCCTGCGCCTCGTTCAGCGTGTCGGCGACGGCATCGATATAAGCATGAATCCGCGCCACGTCATAAACGCTCGAACGCAGTTCGTACCAACGCTGCTTGATGCGGTGATTGAACTTGGGGTCCTGAAACAGCTTTTGCCACCAAAAAGGTACCGGAAAGTCTTCTCCGGTATTCCGCAGCAGCTCTTCGAGCATCCAGCCGTCCGTGTCTTCGCCGTCATAGTAATTGGCCAGGCCGAAAGCAAGATTGTAATCCCAAATCGGCCCCATATACAAGCGCGGATCTTTGCTGTCGCGATCTTTGTACATAAAAGTAGACAAGCGATAGCAGTCGACGTTTTTGCTGACTTCGGAGATAATAAAAAAGTCGACGAACGAATCGACATTGATCCATTTCGGATAGCCTGTTTGCGGATCATTATATTTGCTGCCGTACATCATGTCTTCGAAAGTATTGACGTAGCTGCGCAGATAGGCCTTTTGAGCTGTCGTGATTTTCTCAGAGGAAGGGTAGTGGTATTGATAATAAACGCGTCGGTTGGCGCCGTTTACCGGTCGGTACTTGGAGAAAAAACCGTCGCGCTGCGCGCCGTCCTCTTTATCGATTTTAAAGATGTAGCCGCCGGTTAGGGCATCGCCCGAAACAGCTGTGGAATCTGCCTTTGAGATGTTGACTCGCCATTTGTCGCGCTTGATCTTTTCCATTAGAATGTAGACGCCTTTGTATTCTCCATTGAGAAACAGCTCGCAAAATCGCGTGCGACTGGCATACCATCCCATGCGCCGATAAAAGTCATAAGCCAGAACATTGCGCATAAATGAACGATCAATAAAGGGAGCATTGAGAATCCAATCGGTCTCTTTGGGCAGCCCCATCAAAGAGACGGCCGTGTCGACGTTTACAGCGCTCCAGGTTTCGACGGCATACTGTTTTTTCGACCATGACTGAGAGCTCGAGCCGCGCGTTTCGATGCCGATGAGGCCGTTATAGTCGTTAAAAGGCTCATCCAGTTTGTGCAGACTGCCGACGCCGTGATAGATGATTCCCATGCGTGCCGGTATTTTCGGCTCATCCGGAATCCATCTGCCGCCGGTATCGATATACACCAACGGCAAAATAGAAACGGTAAAATCAGTAAAGGGATTCTCCGTGGAAACTAATTCCACATTGAAAATAAAATCCGAACTGGAAATACTGTTGTTCAAAGCATGTATGGCCAGCAGATTTTCCCCTGCCCGCAAGGAATTCTTAAAACTTGAAATGTTAAACGTCTCGGGACCTGTAGCTTCGTGATCTCCGGATGCCGCCGCATTCCATGTCAATGATGCAGGTGCATTTGCTTCCGCCGCCTTTTCACCGTTTAAAAAAACGACAAAGCCGTCGTCGTACCAGACGTTCAGATTGATGGTTCCGAGCCTGGTCAGTTTTTCTTCAGTCAAAGTGAATTTAAGACGAATATAACAACTGGTATTGGGCGAAGTGCCGCTCTGATGCATGTCCTGACGCGTGTCCAAGCTGATCCACTGCTCGTAACCGCTGCCGGTCTCATACCCGACGCCGCCCGGACTGCCGCTGCAGCGCCGCCATCCCGTCTGGTCATAGCTCAGCTTGCTGCGCCACGTCAATCCTATATCGCTTTTGGGAACCGAAACCCACTTTTCCGCGCTTGCCGGAACCAAAACCTGAATCGTTTGCGCATGGAGCGAACTCCAACACAAAACAAACAAGCCCTGCACAAAGCGACGAAAATTTTTCATCTCATTCTCCGATTTATGAATTTCCATTAAATTATTGTTCGGAATCGGATAAAAGTTCCGCCTTAATCAATCTCTTGTTGAATGAGCTTGACTCTAAAAGATGCCTTCAGAAAAAAAACGGTCGAAATCAGCTATGCTTTTGAAAAAATTCGATTCCAATTGAACGATGCAGCAAACATCCGCCGCCGTGATTTAACTGCTTTTCGGCGAC
Organism: candidate division KSB1 bacterium; assembly: GCA_034505495.1. NCBI lineage: Bacteria > Pseudomonadati > Candidatus Zhuqueibacterota bacterium. Next base: position 35,339 of record JAPDQV010000008.1, read on the forward strand.
TTTTTTATTGTCGACTTTTCGATAGAGGTTTTTGCGGTTGAAAAATATTGGATTGGTGCGCGCTTGTGCAGGCAAGTCAATCATAATTTTACTAGGCCGAATCGGAAAGTCTAATCGTCGGAGCTTTTTATGTCAAGACCGCGGCCGATGCTTGAACAATCCTTCTGTTAACAAACACAGTGCTGATTCAGGTCAACCGTTAAATGCCGATCTTTTCATAATCCTTTTCACCAGTCAATCTCCAAACCGCACTGTTTAAAAGGATAAGGCTCAATCCCCCCGATCAAAAGTCAACACCGATTTTGATTCTTGAAGAAAAAGTGCCCAGCCTCCTGCAATCCAATTATAAAAGAGAGAGGCTTGATAGATAAATGAATTCATTCAAATGTATTTCTGCTTATTGGCTCTTTTTTTCGGCCTTCGACCTTTGACTTTCGACCCATTTTTAACCTTGCTTTATCGCGGTCCGCAACGGCCACTCCTTGCTTTCCGTACGTGCCCGCTGCATCATATCGACGATAGCCTGAACCACATCGGGATGTTCTGCGGCAACGTTGCGGGATTCTCCTGAATCGATGGACAAGTCGTATAATTCCACAGCACCGTTCGGATCATGACGAATGCCCTTCCACTTTCCCCATCGAACGGCCTGTTGCGATGCGAGGCCTTCATGAAATTCCCAATAGAGAAAATCATGATGCCGTTGCGCTTTTTCATTTCCCAAAAGAGCGGTCGCAAACGAAATACCGTCAATCCCCGATGGCGCCGCAATTCCGGCCAGATCGGTTAAGGTCGGCAGAATGTCCCATAAAGCAAACGGGGTTTCGATTGTTCTACCGCCTGCGATGCGCCTCGGTGCGTAAGCGATCATCGGCACGCGGATGCCGCCTTCATACAAGTCGCGTTTGATGCCGCGCAGACCGCCGCTGCTGCGACTGAATTCAGGTGAAAACCCTCCCTCGCGATGCGGGCCGTTGTCGCTGCTGAAAAAGATGAAGGTATCCTGCTCGATGCCCAGCTGCCTAACCTTTTCCACAATACGGCCGACATGCTGATCCAGCAGTGAAATCATCGCCGCATGCGCTTTTTGTGCCTCCGGCCAATCATAGTCGGCATAAATACCATAATCTGGGATTTCCATGCCGTGCTCGGCGCCGCTGAGATAATATTCATTGTTGGCATGCGGAATGGTGGTGGAGAAGAAAAGAAAGAACGGCTCTTCGGCGTGGTCCGCAATGAATTTTTCCGCTTCCTCGATCATCAGATCGGGAACGTAATCGAGCCGCTCGACTGCCGCAGAGCCTACGCCTTTGGCATACCCCTCCTGTTCGAACACCACTTTGTTGCGCAGGGGTATCTTTTCTTCATTTCGCCAAATATAATGCGGAAAATAGTTATGAGCGTGTACTTGGTTGAGGTAGCCGAAAAAGTAATCAAAGCCTTTTTTGCGCGGCTCACCGGTAGAGCCCTCTTCGCCCAGTCCCCATTTGCCGATCAGCGCCGTTGTATAGCCGGCTTGATGCAGAATTTCAGCGATAGTCATATCCTGCGGCTCCAAGGGTACCAGAGCATTGCCGCGCACTCGAGTATGCCCCGTATGCTGACCGGTCATCAACGCGCTGCGCGAAGGAGCACAGACCGTGCTGCCGGCATAGAACTGCGTAAAACGGACGCCTTGAGAAGCCATTCGATCGAGGACCGGCGTCTTGATTTTTTCCTGACCATAGGTTCCGAGATCGCCGTATCCCAAATCATCCGCCAAAATCAAGATAAAATTCGGCTTCCGACTCTCCCTTCCGCATTGCAGAAAAGAAAAAGCCGCACCCGCCGATGCGGCTCGTTTGATAAACTCACGTCGGTTTAGCTCTGCCATAACTGCATCTCCTTTCGGTTTTGGGAACCAAACCGGTCAAAGAATCAGCCGCAGACTGTCGCGGAAAACGCCCTGAGCGCCAAAACTTTCTTTAAAGCGCGCCAGTCCCCAATTGGGATCCTCGTTGACCGTAAAAATGCCGAAATCCAAAAAGCCGTAGCCGCTGCGGATGCCCCAATCTACAATATCGTGAAACAGACAATTCACGCCGCGGTACTGCTGATAGTCATCGTCATGAGAGATGTAAAAGGCGAGAACCACGCGCGGATTGCACACAAACATGACGACGCCGGCGACCATTGTTCCATCGGGCAGAAAAGCTGCAAACAGTTTGATCCGTTCCGGATAAAGCTCCTTGAGGCGCATCAATTCCGGCAAAGTGTGTGTGGGATTGACGCCGTGGCGAAGGCGCAGATTCTTTTTGAGAATATCGTAAAAGCGGGTATAATCGTCGGGCGCCTCGGTCTCGCGCACCGTTACGCCCAGCTTTTTGCCGCGCCGCACGGCGCGCCGCGACATCTCGCTGAACGTCGACAGAATCTCGTCGGTCGAAAAATCGAGCGGAATGACGCTCGAGATCTCCCGCTTGCGGTAGATAAAGCCGTTCTTGATCAATGCAAAATCGATATAGTTGCTGGGACGTCGGAGATAGATTTGCGGCGGAGGGGTCACATCGAGCGCCGCGTAACCCTGACGACGTCCGTAATCGACGAACGCATGAACCAGCGCAAACGCCTCTTCGATCGACAGCGTATCGCGAACGACAAAACCGCCGTACGAGGCGCCGCGGTGGGAAATGAGTACGCGTCCTCCCTGTTCGGGCCAGGCGACGGCAGGCATGACAGCCAACAGGCGGCCTTTTTTGTAAAACAACAACGAAGCGTCGACAAAACGATCGGCAGGGTGATAAGAAAGAAAACGCCGCGTATGGAACAGGGTACCGTTATTGGCCGACCAGACAAACTCTTCCCACTGCGGCGTCAAATGCTCTGCAAAAGGAACGACTTCGATCGACACGGATGCCTCTCAATTTGCCATCAAATGTACCAGAATCGCCTTTTGGATATGCAGCCGGTTCTCCGCTTCGTCAAAGACGATGGAGTGAGGTCCGTCGATGACCTCATCGGTAACCTCCTCGCCGCGGTGAGCGGGCAGACAATGCATGAACAGGCAGTCGTCCGCCGCATGCACCAGCAATTCGGCATTGACTTGATACGGGCGAAAGATGCGTCGGCGCTGCTCGGCTTCTTCTTCCTGTCCCATGCTCGCCCAAACATCCGTATAGACCACATCGGCATCCTTTACCGCTTCAATCGGGTCGTGCAGCACGCGGATGGAGCTGAGACCGGCATCCTGCGCCCGACGCAGAATGTCGCCGTTCGGTTCATAACCTTCCGGACAACCGATGCGCAGATCGAGCTGCAGCCGCGCCGCCAGATTGATCCACGAGTTGGCCACGTTGTTGCCGTCGCCGATGAACGCCACCTTTAGATTTTCATAGCGTCCTTTGTGTTCCGCCGCTGTAAAAATATCGCCCATTACTTGACAAGGGTGCGTCAGATCGCTCAGCCCGTTGATCACCGGTACCGATGCATGGCGCGCCAGCCCTTCCACAATGTCGTGGCCAAAAACGCGCGCCATGATGCCGTCGACATAACGCGACAATACCCTCGCCACGTCGGCCACCGACTCGCGCTGACCCAACCCGACTTCCTGAGGGCTTAGGTAAAGGGCATGGCCGCCGAGCTGAACCATGCCGACTTCGAAAGAGACTCTGGTTCTGGTCGACGGCTTTTGAAACAGCATTGCAAGCGTCTTGCCTTTCAGCAGATGGTGCTCCTGTCTTGCTTTGGTCTTGGCTTTGAGATCGGCGCACAGCTTAAAGAGGGTAAAAATTTCTTCACGTGAAAAATCGACAATCTGCAGAAAATCTCTCTTCACGGCTCCTCCGCTACAGAATGTATTGACTCAAATCTTCGTCTTCGATGATCCCCTGGAGCTTTTCGCGTACGACCTTTTCGGTGATCTTGATCGTCTTGAGCTCTTCGCACGGCAGACGATAGAGATAGTCCTCGAGCAGCAGGCTCATCACCGTGTGAAGGCGTCGTGCGCCGATGTTTTCGGTCTGCATGTTGACCTCATAGGCGATACGGGCGATTTCGCGCACCGCTCCTTTGGTAAAGGTGATCTTGGCTCCTTCAGTCTCGATGAGCGCCGAGTACTGTTTGATCAACGCGTTCTCCGGTTCGGTCAAGATGCGCTCGAAATCTTCCGCCGTCAGGCTCTTGAGTTCGACACGGATGGGAAAACGACCCTGCAGCTCGGGAATCAGATCAGAGGGTTTGGCGATGTGAAAGGCACCCGAGGCAATGAACAAAATATGGTCGGTACGCACCATGCCGTATTTGGTGACCACGTTGGTTCCTTCGATGACCGGCAGGAGGTCGCGCTGCACGCCCTCGCGGGATACGTCGGGTCCGCTGCCGCCGCCGTCCCCGACAATCTTGTCGATTTCGTCGAGAAATACGATGCCGGTTTCTTCGACGCGGCGGATGGCCTCGCTGACCACCTCATCCATGTCGATGAGCTTTTGCGTTTCCTCTTGTTGCAGAACGTTCAGCGCCTCGGCAATGGTCATGCGGCGTCGCTTTTTGCGCGGCGGCCCGATCGGTCCGAAAATATCCTGAAAATTCACCCCCATTTCCTCGACGCCGATCGGCGAAATCACCTGCATGACCGGCGAAACCTCGACCGAAACCTCCAGCTCGATCATGCGGTTGTCCAACTTGCCCTCTTCCAGCTGCCGGCGAATTTTCTCGCGATTGCGTCGCCGCTTTTCCTCCCACTCGGCTTGGCGCCGACGTTCCTCTTCGTTCATCGCCCGACGGTGCCGCCGTTTCGGCAGCAGAATGTCCAACAACTGCTCTTTGGCCAGCTCGCGCGCCTTGTCCTTCACCGCCTCGATATATTCCGATCGCACCATGTTCACTGACTGATCGACCAGATCGCGGATGATCGACTCGACGTCGCGACCGACATAGCCGACTTCGGTAAACTTGCTCGCCTCTACTTTGATAAAAGGCGAGCGGTCGAGTTTGGCCAAACGTCGCGCGATTTCGGTTTTACCGACTCCCGTCGGCCCGATGAGAATGATGTTGTTGGGCATTATTTCTTCGCGCAACTCGGACGGCACCTGCTGTCGCCGCCAACGGTTGCGCAGGGCTATGGCAACCGATTTCTTGGCCGCATCCTGCCCGATAATGTATTTATCCAATTCCCTGACAATATCCTCGGGAACCATGCTCATGCCTATTCCTTTTCGTCGTAGAGAAGAGCCGAGGGATTCCTAGAGTTCTTCGATAATGATTTGATCGTTGGTAAAAATGCACATCTGCGCCGTCAGCAGCATCGCTTCGCGGGCAATGCCCACGGCGTCGAGCTGCGAGTGCTTCATCAAGGCGCGGGCAGCTATCAGGGCAAAGTCGCCGCCTGAGCCGATGGCGACCAAATCGTCATCCGGCTCGATCACATCGCCGGTTCCGGAGATGAGAAAAATGTTCTTTTCGTTCAGCACCGCCAACTGAGCTTCCAAACGACGCAGATAGCGGTCGGTGCGCCAGTCCTTGGCCAACTCGACCGCAGCTCGGCTCAGATTGCCGTTGAATTGATCAAGCTTTTCCTCAAATCTTTCGAAAAGCGTAAAGGCGTCGGCGGCTGCGCCGGCAAATCCGGCCAAGACCTTGCCGTTGTATAGCTTGCGCACCTTGCGCGCGTGGGCTTTCAGAATAGTGTCGCCGTAGGTCACCTGACCGTCGCCTGCAATCACGGCTTTGCCTTTGTGACGCAGGGCAAGAACGGTCGTGGCGTGGATAATTCTGCCGCCGGTCATGTCAAATCCTCCGTCTGAGGCGCGCAACCGGAATATTCATCTGCTCCCGATACTTGGCGATGGTCCGCCGCGCCACGTTATAACCTTTCTGCTTCAGAATCTGGGAGATTTTGAGATCGTTGTACGGCTTTTGCGGCGGCTCATTTTCCACGATCTCTTTGATGAGATTCTTGATGATCTTGTTGGAAACATCTTCGCCGTCTTCCGTAGTGTATTTTTCACTGAAAAAGTGCTTGAGCTCAAAGATGCCGTACTCGGTCTGCACATATTTGCCGTTTGTGACGCGGCTGATGGTGGAAATATCCATGCCGATGTCGTCGGCAATGTCCTTGAGGATCATCGGCTTAAGGTGCTCCGGACCTTTTTCGAAAAAATCCCTTTGTCGGTTGACGATCGCCTCCATGGTTCGGAGAATGGTCGCCCGGCGCTGATGAATCGAATTGATGAGCCACCGCGCCGACTCGAGCCGCTGACGTATAAAGTCGCGCGCCTCTTTGCTGGTGTGTTTTCGGTCGAGCAGCATCTTTTTATATTCGTTGTTGATGCGCAGCGGCGGTATGTTGAAATCCTGCATGATGATCTTGAACTCGTCGCCCTCGCGCCGCACTTCCAAGTCCGGTACGATGTAATCGTTCGTGTTGGTCGCATAGCCTTCACCCGGTTTGGGATTCAGTTTGGTGACGGCTTCATAAATTTCCTTGACCTCTTCGATGTCGATTTCCAGATTTTTGGCCAGTTTTTCGAAGCGCTTGTTCTTAAAATCATCGAAATAGTCGCGGATCATGCGGACGGCAAGCTCGTTGCGCGGCTTTTGCTGATGCAGCTGAATCAGCAGGCATTCCTGCAGGTTGCGCGCGGCAATGCCGGGCGGATCGAATTCCTGAATCACGCTGAGCACATGTTCCACCAGGTCGACGTCCTCTTCCAAATTCTCGGCGATCGTCTCCACATCCATGGTAAGATACCCGGAGCTGTCCAAATTCCAAATGATATACTCGCCGATAAGCTGTTCGTGCGGATTCAGCTCGGAGACGTGCAGCTGCGTGAGCAGATGATCGGTCAGGCTCTCCTGGTAAACAGGAACATTGGCATTCTCTTCCTCCTCACCCTTTTCACGCGGCAAATGCACTTCGTAATCCGAATCGTCGTGCAGAATGGTCTCCCAATCGATCTCTTCCTTTTCTTTTTCGAGCTCGATTTCACCAATTTCCTGCTCGTCGAGCGCTTCCTCATCCTTTTCATCTTCGAGTTTGAGCTCGATTTCCGGTTCCTGCTCCATCTCCAAATCCATCTCCTGTTCCTGGTCAATTTCCAGGAGAGGATTCATTTCCAGCTCCATCTGGATACGCTGCTCGAGACTCATGATCGGCAGCTGCAGAAGCGACGACAACAAGACCTGTTGCGGCGATTGCCGCAGTTCCATCCGAAGTTGTTGTCCCAATCTTACCATGATCGTTGCTCCCGAACCGCACTATTTTTCATGACGCTCCCTTTTGCTGCTGTTCCTAACGATCCAAGCGAAAACTTTCTCCCAAGTACAATCTTCGCGCTTCCGGGTCGTGCGCGAGATCGTACGCCCGTCCCTCTTTAAGCACAGTCCCCTCGTAAAGCAGGTACGCACGATCGGTTATGGACAAGGTTTCGTGCACATTATGATCCGTAATCAACACGCCGATGCCGCGTTCCCGCAGCCCGGCAACGATCCGTTGAATATCCTCCACGGCGATCGGATCAACGCCTGCAAACGGCTCATCCAAAAGGATGAATTTGGGATCCGTCGCCAGAGCTCGGCAAATTTCCAGGCGTCGCCGCTCACCGCCGGAAAGCGTTATTGCCTTGTTTTTTGCCAGCCGCGTGATGCCGAGGTCATCCATCAAGGCGTAGGCCTTTTCCCGCTGTTGTCGGCGCGTCAACGGCAACGTTTCCAAAATCGCCAGCAGGTTCTCTTCAACGGTCAAAAAGCGAAAGACCGACGCTTCCTGTGCCAAATAGGCAAGGCCTTTGCGTGCGCGTTTGTACATCGGAAGACGCGTTATATCCTCATCGCCGAAAAAAATGCGGCCGCTCTCGGGGCGAATCATACCCACGATCATATAAAACGTCGTGGTTTTGCCTGCTCCGTTTGGGCCCAACAAGCCCACCGTTTCGCCCTGCCGGATCTGCACGCTGACGTTGTTGACCACGCGGCGCTTGCCGTAAACCTTGACCAACCCTTCGCTTCTAAGAACCAGATCCTTCATCCGATATAACGGCTTCCTTTTTGCGTTTATTCTCTGCAGCCTCCATTCCCAACCTGCTAATCAGCGCCTGCAGCTCTATTTCCGGCTTGGCCAGGATTTTCGGCGGAGAAAATTCTCCTTTCGAGGCGGCAGGCGAACTTGCGACGCGCACCCTGTCGATTTTACGATCCTTGAAGGCAATGAACAGCGTGTCGCCCAATACTTTGTTCAAGCCTTTTTCGACGCCGTCTTCAATGACATGATAATAGCTGGTGGCGCGGCCGGTGATCCGCACCGAATCGATCTGCTCATCGGAAAGATGCACCATCATCTGTTCGCCGCTGAGCAGGTCAAAAGGCGTGCGCACTGGAACCAGAGAATCGACCGGCGCCGCAGCTAAGGCGTTACCGACGATCTCGATGGCGGTCACCTGGGCGTCACGCAGATGGAGCGTCACAGCCGAGCCGGTGAGGCGCTGCCGATCCTGCTTGACGCGCGGCAAATGCGCGAGCCTGACGGCATTCTCCTTACGCAGATAAATTAGCGTATCACAGCGGGCTTCCAGGTCTCCCCGCAGTACAAGTACGCTGTCCGACACGACGATCCGATCTCCGTCTTCAAACATCTCAAAGAACACGCCGCGGATGATCAGCTCGCCGCCGTCGGTGCTGTCGACTCGCGTCATCTGCGGTTTGCCGATGACCCTGGCGTAACCGCTGCGACGATCGTACTCGATGCGCGTTCCGACGATCGTGGTCCGCTCCTTTTCATTCGAAAGAACTGCGGCACCCTCTGCGGATGCCTTTTCCGTCAAATCATCGTAGCAGATACGCAGCGCACGCAAACGGTGGGAAGCGTCGCTCAGCTCCGCGTTGCCTTCGATGCACGTGACGCGCGTCGCTTCCTCATAGGTCACCTGATCTCCGGACAACGTTCGACTGGAATCGACGAACCGCACGCTGCCGGTAAGCACCGTTCGGCCTTCGGACAGATACTGCACGGCCTCATCGCAGGTCAGTATTGCGGAATCCTGGCGAAATTTTACGTTACCCTTCAGGCGGCGAATCTCGCGATCGCCCAACCGTTGACCTTCCAAAACATCCGCATGCTCGAGGATCAGCTTGGACGCTTTTTTTCTCTGATCGGCCGCACTGACGACAACGGCAAAAACGATAAGCGGCAATAGGGTGTAAATTCGCCCCTTCATTCCCGCTTTTCCACAGCTGCCGAGTCGGGAGCAACCAAGGTCGAATCCTTGCGGGAAGGTTTTTTCGATTTGAACTGCAGGTCCGCTCCCTTGTGAATTATGCCCTCGAACGGCTTTTGTATATGCCAGTCGTTCATCTGCGTATCGGATTCAAAACCAACGCCGCGCAGCGTATCGCCCTTGTCAGTGGTCACCATCACCGTCACATTCGAGTAGATGCGGTTCCTCTCTTTGTTGAAAAAAAGCTCATCCGTGTAGAGAGTGAAACCGCTGTCCGACTTGACGACCACATTGCCGATCGCTTTGACGTTGGTTGTATTGTCGTCCAGCTCACCACCGTCCGCAGTCAAAACCGAGGCATGCTTTCCATCCTGATCGTAAAAATCGATATGCACGCCCTGATCAAAGATGAGCAGCGAGCGATTGGCGTAGCGCCGCATGTGACCGGCGCGGATGACCGCCTGCAGATTGCCGCGGTCGGTCGCCGTGACGGAGAAATTCCAAATCTCCTGATCGGGTTGATCGCCCTGCACCACTACGTCCGGCTCGATGTCGTGCGAACTGCAGGCCAACCAAAGCAGCGCTGCCAACGCCGCCCATTTGCGCTTCATTTAAACGCCCCCATGCCGGCTTCCAGCAAATCGTGCAGATGCACCATGCCTACCGGTCGATTTTCATCATCCACGATGATCAGCTGAAGGATATTGTGCTGCTCCATAATCTGAAACGCCGACAGCGCCGTTGATCCGCACCGCGCAGTTTTCGGATTGGGGTTCATCACCTCCAAAGCCTTCATGGAAGTCAAATCGCAGGGTTTCTGCAGCAAACGCCGCAAATCCCCGTCGGTAATGATGCCCGCCAGTTTGCCGTTTTCATCGACCACGCAGGTACCGCCGAACCGCTTGCGCGTGATTTCGGAAATGACTTCCGTCATACGGGCATCCTTGGAAACCACCGGCAGGTAGCTGCCGGTGAACATGATATCGTCGATTTTCTGCAGCCGACGTCCCAAAGAGCCGGCCGGATGCAGAAAGGCAAAGTCCTCCGAATCGAAATCGCGTTGCTCCAGCAAAGCCACCGCCAGGGCGTCGCCCATGGCCAGCATGGCAGTCGTGCTGGCAGTCGGCGCCAGGTCGTTCGGGCACGCCTCGCCGGCCACGCCGACGTCGATGACAATGTCGCTGCGAGTGGCCAATGAGGAGCGAAGATTTCCCGTCAAGGTAATGATCGGTACGCCGATGCGCTTGAGAATGGGAATCAATGCGCTGATCTCGTCGGTGTTGCCGCTTTTGGACAGACAAATGACAACGTCATCCGGCGTAACCATGCCGACGTCGCCGTGAACCGCATCGGCGGGGTGAAGAAAGAACGCCGGGGTGCCGGTGCTGCTGAATGTGGCGGCGATCTTTTTGCCGATGAGCCCCGACTTGCCGATGCCGGTTACAATCACCCGACCCTTGCAGTTAAGAATGGTTCGCACGGCGCGTTCGAAACTTTCATCGATGCGGGGAATCAGGGCGGCCACAGCCTCGCTTTCGATGCGTAGGACGCGTCGTGCGCATTCGATGATTACATTCTTATTTTGAAGCGGCGGAAACGGCCCGCTGATCGGTTTCTGCATGCTCATAGCGGCGCTTCGACCTCGAGCGTTTTTCTCAATTCATCGATTCGTTTGATCTGAATAAGCAGCTTTTCCAGCTTTTGCAGCGGCCACATGCTGGCGGCGTCGCAGAGGGCCTCCGAGCAGTTGGGATGCGTTTCGATAAAGACCGCTTCGCATCCGGCGGCAACGGCGGCGCGCGTCAAGGCCGGAACGAATTCCGGGTTTCCGCCGCGTGGATCGCTCGACGAGATGCCGTAAACTCGGATGGCATGCGTCGGATCGATGACCACCGGATAACCCAGCCCCCGCATGATCGGCAGCGAGCGAAAATCGACCACCAGATTATGGTAACCGAAAAAAGTGCCGCGCTCGGTGAGCAGAATCCGTTCGTTCCCTTCATGCTCGATCTTTTGAATGACGTTCTTCATGTCATGCGGGTCAAGAAACTGCCCTTTTTTAACATTGATGACTCGGCCGGTGCGGGCCGCCGCGACGGTTAAACTGGTCTGCATGGAAAGATACGCCGGTATCTGCAGCACATCCAGCACCTCGGCCGCCGCCTTGGCCTGATGCTCGTTGTGAATGTCGGACAGCACCGGAATGCCGAGCTCCTGCTTGGCTTTTTGCAGAATGCGCAGACCCTCTTCTAATCCGGGTCCCTGATAGCTGGTCGAAGAAGAGCGATTGTCTTTGAGAAAGGAGGATTTCAAAATATAGGGAATGCCGTATCGCTCGGCAAGCTTTTTGACCGCTTCGGCAGTCCGCAAAACCAGCTCTTCCGACTCTATGACGCAGGGACCGGCGATCAGTGTAATGGGCTGACCGGGACCAATCTTAATATCTCCCACTTGAACCGTCTTCATCATGGTTCTCCAATCCGTTCAATTCGATCCGTTTATTTTGATAGGCAATAGCCGCCGTCACAAAATCACGAAAGAGAGGATGCGTATCCAACACCCGCGATTTCAATTCGGGATGGAACTGCACGCCAACGAACCAGGGATGATTCGGCAGTTCGATGACCTCGACCAGATTATTGTCGGGATTGATGCCGGCGATCAGCATTCCATGGCGTTTGAACAGCTCGACGTATTGATTATTGACTTCGTAGCGATGGCGATGGCGTTCGCTGATCAACGTTTTGCCGTAGGCTTTATAAGCGCGGCTTTCGCGCACCAGCCTGCATTTGTATGCGCCAAGCCGCATGGTTCCGCCCAGTTCCGTGACGTCGATCTGCGTCTCCATCAAATCGATCACCGGATGCGGTGTATTCTTGTTGAATTCGGTGCTGTTGGCGCCGGCAAGGCCGCAGACGTTCCTGGCAAAATCGATCACGGCACATTGCAGGCCCAAACAGATGCCGAAAAAGGGCAGGTTGTTTTCGCGCGCATAGCCGACTGCCGCAATCTTGCCCTCGCTGCCGCGCTCGCCGAAACCGCCAGGCACCAACAGGCCGGCGACGTCGTCCAAGTACTCGGCCGCATTCTCCCGCGTCAAAACCTCGGAATCGAGCCATTTAAGCTCGACTTTGGCGTCATTATCGACGCCGGCATGCACAAAGGCTTCGATGATCGACTTGTAGCTGTCGCGCAGCTCCGTATATTTTCCGCAGATACCGATGCGGACAAAATGGGAAGGATTTTGCACCTTGCGGACAAAGGTCTTCCAACCCGTTAAATCGGCTTCGCGTTTGGGCAGACCCAAGCGGGCCGCCACTTTGTCGCCCACCCCGAACTTTTCGAAGGAAAGAGGAATCTCATAAATCGTATCCGCATCGCGCGCCTCGATCACCATTTCGGGCGAAACGGAGCAGAAAAGGGCAATCTTGTCGCGATCCGAGTTTTCCAGGGGACGATCGGTACGGCAAAGCAGCATGTCCGGCTGCAGACCGATTTCGCGCAGCTTCATGACCGAGTGCTGCGTCGGCTTGGTCTTCATTTCGCCCGAGTTGGCCAGGTAAGGAACGAGCGTCAGGTGTATGATCATGACGTTCTCTCGCCCCTGTTCGAGAATGAATTGGCGGATGGCTTCTAAAAACGGCAGCCCCTCGATATCGCCGACCGTGCCGCCGACCTCGACAAAGACAACGTCGTATTTGCCGCTCTGCCCCACCTTGAGCACGCGCCGCTTGATTTCGTCGGTAATATGCGGAATCACCTGCACCGTTTTGCCGAGAAAATCGCCGCGCCGCTCGCGCTTGATCACGGTTTCGTAAACCTGGCCGGCGGTCGTGTTGTTGTCGCGCGTCATGTCGGTGTGGATAAAGCGCTCATAGTGGCCGAGGTCCAAATCGGTCTCCACCCCGTCGTCGGTGACATACACTTCGCCGTGCTGATAGGGACTCATGGTTCCCGGATCGACGTTGAGATAGGGATCGAGCTTCATGATCGTCACGTCGAAACCGCGCGCCTTAAGCAGCCGCCCGATCGATGCCGCCGCAATGCCTTTTCCCAGCGACGAAACCACGCCGCCCGTTACGAAAATATATTTGGCTTTCTTTGTGCCGGTCATAATGAACGCTCTCGTATCATTTTCTCTACTTCAACCGCATCTTGAGGGGTATCCACACCCCAGGTGGCAAAGTCGCAGATCCCCACTTTAATGGTCATGCCGTTTTCCAAAGCGCGCAGCTGCTCGAGCCGCTCCGCTTCCTCGAGACTCGAGGGCGGCAGGGTCGTCAACTTGAAAAGCGCTTCGCGTCGATACCCGTAAATGCCGATGTGTTCAAGATAGGGAAAGCGTTCCAACCGCCGTGAAGCGTCCTTTTCATCCCGCAGATAAGGGATCACGGCGCGGCTGAAATACAATGCATGGCCGAAACGGTCCAAAACCACGCGCACTTTATTGGGATTTTCCAAATCTTCAGCGCTTTTAACTCGTCTGGCCAGCGTGGCAAGATCGGCCGTTTCATCTTCAAGCAGCAGGGTCGCCGTCAGCTCTACTGCGCGCGGATCAATCAAAGGCTCGTCTCCCTGGACGTTGATGAAAATATCGGCATGCAATTGCCGCGCGACAAAAGCGGTGCGGTCCGTACCGGAAGGCAGGTCAGAGGGAGTCAGGACGGCGCGCCCGCCGAAAGCCGCTACGGCTCCCGCAATGCGCTCGTCGTCCGTCGCCACCAGCACCTCATCGATGTCCCGCGCCTGCGATACCCGCTCATACACCCGCTGAATCATCGGCTTGCCGGCAATGTTTGCCAGCGGCTTGCCCGGAAAGCGCGTGGACGCCCATCGTGCCGGAATTATGACAACTATACGCTTGTCTGCTTTCAACCAATCACCTTGGGTACGCTGAAAAACCCGTGATGTGCGCGCGGCGCGTTAGCCAGCGTTTCCTCCTGAGTCAGCCACGGCTTCACTTGATCGTCGCGCAGTACGTTTACCTGCTCCAACACGTGAAAAGTGGGCTCTACTTGCGATGTATCCAATTCATTCAGCTTTTCCACATAAGAGAGGATCTGATTAAATTGATCCACAAACACCCGCTTTTCTTCTTCACTAAAGGACAACTTGGCCAGTAAGGCAATTTTTTCTACTTGCTCGATCGTAACCGACATAGACAGATCCTTTTGCATGCAAAGTCCAATGAATATAAAAGAACAGCCGCTCAGAGTCAAGCTAAAAGTGGCCTGCCGGCATAATATTTGTTTAGATGTGGTTGAACAAAAGAGAGGGCATAAAAAAAGCGCCGTCGATTTGGCGGCGCTTTTTAGATTCTTAAGCGGGAATTATGGTGACAAACTTTTTATCTTTTCCGCTCGAATAGTATTTGACCGTGCCGTTGACAAGGGCAAACAGCGTGTCGTCTTTGCCGATCCCGACATTGGGCCCGGGATGAATGCGCGTTCCGCGCTGCCGTACGAGAATGCTTCCCGCCGTCACGACTTGGCCGCCGAAACGCTTGACGCCCAACCGCTTGGCATTGCTGTCGCGACCGTTCCGGCTGCTTCCTACACCTTTTTTATGCGCCATGCTTGGTTCTCCCGAATGGAATGATTAAGCCGTGATTTCCTTGATCTGCAGCGCCGTCAACAGTTGACGGTGACCTTTCAATACTTTGTAACGTTTGCGACGCTTCTTCTTGAACACAAGAACCTTGTCCCCACGGGTCTGCTCAAGGATCGCCGCAGTCACTTTGGCGCCGTCTACATAAGGCGCACCCACCTTGATCCCCTGCTCATCGGAAACCAGCAGCACCTTATCGATCGAAATTTCATCGCCCTGCTCTCCAGGCAGGCGATTCGCCAGCACGACATCGTCCTTCTTGACTTTGAACTGCTGTCCCGCTATTTCCACTACCGCGTACATCGGCGTCCATCTCCCTAATTATCGTCATTTTAAAAGCTTATTAAAATACTAAAATAGGCAAAAAAAGTCAAGACATATATTTATCAGTAAGGTCTTCCTCACCGTGCTTGTCCAAAAAACGAAATTCATCCAGGCTGATGTTTTCATCAGCAATGACCTTGAAACGCATCCAATAATGCCAGCTCATGCGGCGGATAAAACTGCGCACTCCGCTGGTCAGGAACTTGGCCAGCTCCGGATGAACAACCAACTGGACGCTTCTCTCTCCGCCTTCGCTGCGGTACCGTTTGATCCAGCGCTCGATCTTGTGCGCAATCGTCGTTTTAGAGATGACGCGGCCGGTACCCATGCAGGCGGGACACGGTTCAGAGATCGAGTACAGGAGCGCCGGACGTACCCGCTCCCGCGTCATCTCCACGATACCAAACTCGGAAATCGGAGCAACATTGGTCTGCGCGCGATCTTTGGCCAGCTCCTTTTTAAATTCTTCAAGAAGCTTTTGTTTGTTTTTGGGATCCACCATGTCGATGAAATCGATGATGATGATGCCCCCGATGTCGCGCAGCCGCAGCTGACGGGCGATCTCACGCGCCGCCTCGAGGTTGATTCTCAAGCTGTTGGCATCGTGATTTGCCCGGCCGGCAAATCTGCCGCTGTTGACGTCGATCGCAGTCAAGGCTTCCGTATGATCGAAAAAGAGATAGCCGCCGCTCTTGAGCCAGACTTTGCGGGAAATGCTGCGGTTGATCTGTTCCTCGATATCATACTCGTCGAACAGAGGAGTCTTTTTGTCATACAGCTTGACGCGATCGACCAGCTGAGGTGAAACATCCTTGAGGTAGCGGACGATCTCCTTGTACATCTTTTTATCGTCGACGATCAGCTGCTCGATATCGTTGCTAAAGAGATCGCGGATGACGCTCGAAAGCACACCGACATCCTTGTAGACCAATGCCGGCGGTTCGACGGAGCGCATCTTTTTCACCAGCTGGTCCCATTTTTTCATGAGGCTTTCCAGATCGGCCTTGAGCGCTGCCTCGTCCTTTCCCTCGGCGACGGTACGAATGACCAGTCCGAAATTTTCCGGTCGGATTTCGCGACCGATCTTTTTCAAGCGAAAACGCTCTTTGCGGTTTTGAATTTTTTTCGAAACGCCGACGATGTTGTCGTTGGGGACCAGAACAAGATAGCGGCCCGCCAAAGAAATGGCAGTGGTCACGCGGGCGCCTTTTTCAGAAATCGGTTCCTTGGTCACCTGAACGAGGATGTTGTCGCCGCGCTTAATCGGCAGGCCGTCCCGTTTCTGATCGAGCTTGGGAAACTGTTGATCCTTTTTGGCGTGGGGATCGAACCCGATCAAGTGATCGTCAATGTCGGAAAAATGCAAAAAGGCATCCTGCTTGTGCCCGATGTCGATAAAGGCAGCCTGAAGTCCTTTTAAAACTTTTGCTACTTTGCCGTAATAAATGTCCCCCACCATGCGTTCCCGTTCAGGAAGCTCATAATAGAGCTCCACCAACTGTTTGTTCTCCAAAATAGCGATTCTCGTCTCACCCAAGGAGACGTTGATTGCAATGATTTTGCTCATAGTTCCTCTACACTTTTTGTTACTGCGTCAAATCCATCGGATCGATTCGTCGGTCGCCGTTCTGTACCCATAAAGCGCGCCGATGGATGGAAGCAGATGCCGCCGGTTCTTCGGCGTGGGGGAAAACAAGGGCCAAGATTTCATCGATGCGGATGCTTTTGCCTTCAACAAAGGCCGTCGTCAGGGCGAAACCGCTGTCGTTCAGCTCATATGCGAGCAAAAACGGCCGAATGTCGACGACCTGGAAGCCTGTCTCTTTTTTTCGTTCCACGCGCAGCTCGGAACAACTGAACAATTGACCGAGCCGTTCAACGGCGGGTTCACACTCTTTTCCGTTTGTTAGAAAAAAATCATAGACAGCTCGATTGATCACCGCTGCCGGCGCCGGGGGCCGATGATCCAAAATCCGCTGCTGCAGAAGCCTCATCCCATGCGGCAGAAAAGGCGACAAGGCTTCAATAAAATTCGTCTCTTTACTTCCCGCAAAGGCGATATCCAGATATTCCGCCTCGCTGGTCAAGCCGGTCGGCAACGGCGGCCCGTAGGCCAATTTGGGATGCGGATTGAATCCTTGCGTAAAGACGACCGGCAGCTTGGAGCGGCGCAAAGCCATCTCGATCAGCCGCATCATGTCGAGATGCGACAGCCATCGCAGCTCCTCGCCGCGGCTGTAACGCAGGCGCGCATAGAGCACTCTTTCGTCGCTCGACCGTTCGATCATTGCAGGCGGCTCCCAGATCGGCGCCTCGTCGTTTTGCTGCGGCTTTGGGCTGGAATCCGCGAACAATTCGCGACACACTTTTTGTCCCATGAGGCCGCAGGCGTGGCATTCGCTGAGTCGGCAATCAGGCAGCTGTTCTTCGCCCAGAGCGCGGCGATATTCATCGCGCAGAAACTTTTTGGTCACACCCTTGTCAATGTGATCCCAAGGAAGGGGATCATCAAAAGATCGTTCCGCCAGATAGTCTGCAAATTCAAGGCCGTTTTCCTGCATCGCCGTTTCGTAACGCGAAAAATCGAACAGCTCCGTCCAGCCGTCCAGTTTTGCGCCCAGCTCCCAAACTCGCCGGACGACCTTGGCCAATCGACGGTCGCCGCGGGCAAGCAGTCCCTCGGCATAGGCGGTCTCCGGGTCGCGTCTGCTCACTTTGACGTTTCGCCAACGCATTCTTTCCAATAAATAGTCCAGCTTGCGTTGACTTTGCTCTCGGGTGTCCTGAGCCGCCCATTGAAACGGAGTATGCGGTTTGGGAATAAAAGGCGACAGCGAAACGTGAATGCGCCCCCCTTTTTTCGCCGCAATGCGTCGGACCTGGTCGACCAGATCGATCAGGCCTTCCAAATCCGCATCGTTCTCCGTCGGATGACCGATCATGAAGTAGAGTTTGACCGTCTCCCACCCTTCACGAAAAGCCAGCTCCACCGCCCGCAGAAGCTCTCCCTCGCTGGTGGCCTTGTTGATGACGTTGCGCAGCCGCTGCGATCCGGCTTCCGGCGCCAAGGTCAAACCGGATTTACGCACGCCGCGTGCATACCGCGCCACCAACGGTGTAAAGCTTTCCGGCTTGAGCGAGGGAAAAGAAATGTTGATGTTCCTGCTGCTGAATTCGGCTGCAAGCAGGTACATCAATTTCGGCAGCTGCGTATAGTCCGAGGTCGAAAGCGACAGCAGCGACACCTCCTGGTGCCCCGTCGCCTCGATGTTGCGTCGCGCCTGCTCCAGGAGATCCTCCGGCGAGCGCTCCCGCACCGGGCGATAGATGATTCCGGCATTGCAAAAGCGGCAGCCGCGTGAACAACCGCGGGCGATCTCCAAAGACACCCGATCATGGGCCGTCGGAATCAACGGGACGAGCGGCTTGTCGGGGTAATATTCCGGCTTTAGCTCCTCGACGATCTGGGCGCGGATGCGCCGCGGCACGCCCTCCCGTACCGGTTCAAGGGCGCGAAATTTTCCCGTCTCGTCGTACGCTTCGCGATAGAATTGCGGAACATAAACCCCCGGCATTTTGGCCAATTCGAACAGCAGATCTGCACGGGAGACCTTGCTTCTTTTCGCCTCGCGGACCATTTCGGCGATCTTTGGTGCAATTTCTTCCCCGTCGCCGATCACCACCGCATCCAAAAACTCGGCAATCGGTTCGGGATTAAAGGCCGACGGTCCGCCGGCAAAAATCAAGGGGAATCCCTCTCTTTCCCGTGCCGATAGCGGAACCCCGCCCAAATCTAAAAGATTGAGTATGGTTGGAAAGTGCAGTTCATACTGCAGCGTAAAGCCGACGATATCGAACTGATTGAGCGGTGTTCGCGTCTCCAGGCTGAACAAAGGGATCTTTAGCTCGCGCATCTTTTGCTCCATATCGATCCATGGAGCAAAGACCCGCTCTGCGTAAACGCCCTTAATGCGGTTAAGCAGATGATAGAGAACGGCAAATCCCAAATAGGACATGCCGATCTCGTAAACATCCGGAAAAACAAGAGCAATACGCAGGTCGACGTCAGCAGGAGATTTGCGGACAATATTGAATTCGTTGCCGATATATCGTCCCGGCTTGGCAACGAAGGGCAACAAACGGTTCAGATCGGTTTCGCGAACAGTTTGGATGGCGACAACTCTCTCAATTTATTCATCCATTAACTGTTCTAATATACAAAGATTTATCCTAAAATCTGAGCACTTTTTGTCGCCCGCCCTTGAAGCCGTCCTATAATCGCTTCGTCATGCCGCCAGACCGGCATTCCTGACGAATTCCATCCCCTTTTCGACAGCGGTCCGATTGAGAGGCAACAAATTCTTACGCTTGATGATGAACGGCAGTGCTTCCATCGCGCATTCCGCCGGTAGGATGCCGCTCAAAGCAATGTAAGCGCCCAAGATGATCATGTTGGCGACGCGCGTATTGCCGAGTTCGTCCGCCATCTGGGTCGCCGGTATGGCCAAGCTTTTGACGTCGTTCCGCATCGGTTGCCGATGAATCAGCGAAGAATCGTAAATAATCCAACCTCCGGGCACGACGATCGGCTCGAATTTATCTAGGGAGGGCAGATTCATGGCGATCAACACCGTCGGTTTGGAGACCAACGGCGAACCGACGCGATGCGTCGAAAGAGTGACATGGCAATTGGCGGTGCCGCCCCTCATTTCCGGGCCGTAGGATGGCAGCCAGGAAACATGATAGCCGTTGATCATGCCGGCCTGAGCCAAGCCGATCCCCAGAACGAGAATGCCCTGCCCGCCAAAACCGGCAATCACCAGCCGCTCGTTTCTTTCCTTAGTGGCGGAGATTTCCGTTTGGACGGACGTTTCCTTTGGAAGCTCTAATTTTTCGGCAATGCCGTCCACAGAGAAAGAGCGTCGCTCGGCAGGCCGCGGCGCGATGCGATCCGAGATGTCCTTATAGACCCCGAGCGGAAACACTTTGAACATCTCTTCTTCGATCCAATGCTTGGCTTCGACCGGTGTCATCTTCCAGCCGGAGGGGCAGGCGGACAAGACCTCGACCAAAGAAAAGCCTTTGTTGTCGATCTGATTGCGCAGCGCCTTGCGTACGGCGGCGCGCGTTTTCATAATGTGCGCCGCATCGGTAATAGCCGTTCGTTCGACATACACGGGCGCTTCGAGAACGGAGATGAGCTCCGAAACGCGCAAAGGGAACCCTTCATTTTCGGCGTGCCGGCCGAACGGCGTCGTGGTCGTTTTTTGTCCCATGAGCGTGGTGGGCGCCATTTGGCCGCCGGTCATGCCGTATATGGCGTTGTTGACGAAAAAGACCGTAATCGCTTCGCCGCGGTTGGCCGCCTGGAGAATGTTGTTGGCGCCGATCGCCGCCAAGTCGCCGTCTCCCTGATAGCTGATCACGATGCTGTGCGGATGCACTCGTTTGATCCCCGTCGCCACTGCCGGCGCTCTGCCGTGCGCGCATTGTATGTTGCCGACGCGAAAATAGTAGTAGGCAAAAACGCTGCATCCGACCGGACTAATCAGAATTGTGCGCTCGCGAATCTTAAAGTCGTCCAAGGCCTCGGCAATGAGCTTGTGAAGGACGCCATGGCCGCAGCCGGGACAATAATGCGTTACATCCTTGAGCCCCGATTTACGCTCATAAATCGAATAAAAGCTGTTCGGTTTTAAAAAGGCGTTCGCTGCCATAGGTTATGCCTTTATCAGTTGCGTGACTTGTTCGATGATCTCTTCCGTTGTAGGCACGACGCC
>JAPDQV010000008.1:56247-72342 GCA_034505495.1 candidate division KSB1 bacterium
TAAAAATGCACCGGCTTTTTACCTTTCACCGCCAAGCGGACGTCATCCACCATTTGACCGTTTGAAAGCTCAACCACCAAAAACGCGTCCACCCTTTCCGCCAGTTCAGCCAGCTTTAACTTGGGAAAAGGGAAAAGAGTAATCGGCCGCAACATGCCGATCGGTATGCCTTTGCCTCGCAATTCGTCAACCGCTGATTGAAGGAGGCGCGAAACGACGCCGTAGCCGATTAATACGACTTTTGCATCCTGAAGCTGATACTCTTCGTAGCGAACTTCGTTCTTTTCCATCTCGGCATACTTTTTCTGCAGCTTCAGATTATGCGCTTCAAGTTCCGGGGGATCGAGGTAGATGGAAGTGATCAGCTTGTCTTCGTCGAGTCCTTCGGCATAAAGCGCCCAATCTTTTTTCGGCAAATGTTCAAGAGGCGCCGGAAATTCAACCGGCTCCATCATCTGCCCGATAAAACCGTCGGCCAAAACAACTGCCGGATTTCGGTATTTGTCCGCCAACTCGAAGGCCAGCATGGTCAGATCGCACATCTCTTGGGCGCAATTGGGGGCGAGCACGATCATCTTGTAATTGCCGTGGCCGCCGCCTTTGACGATTTGATTATAATCGGATTGCTCCGGTGCGATGTTACCCAACCCCGGTCCGCCGCGCATAATGTCCACGATGACAACCGGCAACTCGGAACCGGCACAATAAGAGATGCCTTCCATTTTGAGGCTGATGCCCGGGCTGGAGGAGGCCGTCATGGCGCGCACGCCGCCGGAGGCCGCGCCGTAGAGCATGTTGATGGATGCCACCTCGCTCTCTGCCTGAAGAAAAACGCCGCCGACCTGCGGCAGGTAATATGCCGCTGCTTCGGCAATCTCTGAAGCCGGTGTGATGGGATAGCCGAAAAAAAATCGGCAGCCCGCCAAGATGGCCCCTTTCACAACCGCTTCATTGCCTTTGATCAACTCTTTGGCCATCTATTCGTTCTCCTTATAATTGGGAACGACATACCCTTTTTTGTACACCGCAATGGCACCCGGCTCAGGGCAGGCATAGAAGCAGTGACCGCAGCCGATGCAGCCCTCCCCGATATATCCTGCCGGATGATATCCCATGCGGTTCAAATGGCGTTGCTGGAACAAGACTTTTTTCGGACAAATATCCACGCACAATCCGCACCCCTTGCATTCGTCTTCATTGATGACGACCAGAGGCTCCTTTAAACCGACAGCTGTTTCCATAAGAGGATCCTTTACCTAATCAAAAAATGTATTCACGCAATAAATGGGTTGAACCTTCGCTCCCGACCGATGGTTGTTGACGGCCCATGGCCGCAGTGCACCACAACCTCGTCCGGAAGGGCCATCAAGACCTCCTTGATTGATCGAATTAAAGTCTCATAACTGCCTCCGGGCAAATCGGTACGCCCGATACTGCGGCTGAACAACACGTCACCGACAAAGACCTGATTGTCGACAAGCAGGCTGATCGATCCGGGCGAATGACCCGGAGTCTCCATGACCCTACCTTTCAACTGCCCCCATTCAATTATTTGCCCGTGAGTAAGCCACTGATCCACCTGAACCGGTTCCGGCGGCGGCAGGCCGAACAACGCAGCATGCATAGATGCCTGCTCGATAAGCACCTGATCTGCCGGATGCGCCAAAACCGACGCGCCGGTTCGGCGCGCGAGCTCGGCGGCTGCGCCTAAATGATCGAAATGTCCGTGCGTGAGGAGAATATAGTCGGCTGTGAGCCGGTTTTGGGAGAGATAATGGAGAATTTTTGTCGGTTCGTCGCCGGGATCTATGATCAGCGCTTGATGCGTCGCCTCGCAGGCGACGACGAAGCAGTTGACTTGAAGCGGACCGACGACGATGACTTGGGTTGCCATGCAGGCCTCAATAGCGCTGCTTTGTCTAAAAACCGTTTTGCTAAAGCAGACCGGAGCAGGTTCGGTGCAGCCTATCTATTTCGACGACGTCGCTCTGTTCGTCTATCGTCACCTTAAAATAAGCAGTTTTTGCGATTTTTCAAATTCTTTTGTCGTCAACCGGCAAAAGTAAACGCCGCTCGGCAAAAGAGCGCCGTTTTCGTCGGCCCCTTCAAACGGAACCTCATAGCGGCCGGGCGGCAACTGGTCCTGCAAAAGAACCAAAAGTCGTTGCCCCAGGAGAGAATAAATTTCGAGTCGAACCTGTGCCGTTTTGGGGAGAGCAAAGCGGAAAATCGTACGTTCGTTAAATGGATTCGGATAATTGCCCCAAAAAGCAAAATCATCAGGAAAAGACTCGCTGTTGGACAATGCTTCGCGAACCGCTGTGCCGATGACCATATTTTTGCCCTGCATCCGGCTGAGATTCGGCGTGCCCAGCCGATCCGTCAACAAAAGGCCGCCGTCGTAAGTCCCGCCTGCGTTGAGAAAGGCGTCGCGGTCGATGGCATAGCTCTGCGACGACATGCGGTCGCTTTGTGCGACGCCGGGCGCTGCAGCGGAAACCAGCAATATGCAGAACACGAGGAGTCGCTTTCGCATGGCACCCCCTACTGCAGCGCGACAAGGATGCGAATGACGCCTTCGCCGGTGGGCAACGGCTCGAGCGCCTTGCCGAGAATGGCGCCTATCTGCGGTTGAGTCGCTTTTTGCGCATAACCGCGCTTGGACGAGGTGGTCAAAAGGTCGCCGACGGCAATCGGTTCCACAGCAACCACCTTGCAGGGCACAATGCCGGCCAAAGCCAAGGGATAATAGTTTGTCTGTGGTGCGGCGTCGCCGACGATAACTGTGGGCGCAGTGGAAACAACGCCTGCTACCCGAATGTCGTTAGGACGATCACAGAGTTTAAAACGCATCGGCGCGGAGGGATCGATGACGATCACATCGCCTGCTTCGACCGGTTCCACCAGAGGCACCAGTTCCGCCAAATCGCCCCAGGCGCCGCTGGTACAAAAGGCCCGGCCTTCGACGTACAACCCCCATTTCGTCGGATCCGTGGCGCGGGCATACACCCCGTACTGAGCGCCCTCGCCGTAAACGCCGGTCTGCGCCCCCACGCCCTTGACGCCGACGTATCCTCGCCCTTCGAGTCCGGACGCGCTGGTGGAAGGCGATTGATTCGCCGCCGTAATGACCGCACCGTCAGGTTGATTCTGCTGGACCCAAAATCCGTTGGCCAAATGGGTCCCCAATACGGCTCCTGCCGCAATATCGTTGGACTTGACCTCGCCGTCGCGAATCATGCCGCTCGTGATTGCGTTTTCCTGATTTTCGTTGACGAACATGGAATTGTAGACGACACCGCTTGCATATTCATCGGCCAGTTGGATTTGCACGTCGCCGCTGATCCCGCCGCCTGCCAAGCCTCGTCCGGCAATCACACCCGTGACGTCGCCCGCCGGAAAGGCCAGATCCTCCGGTTGGATCGTACGGTTGAGAATGTCGGCGGAGGTGATTTCGCCGTCCCGAATCATAGCCGAAGTAATCGAGTTGGGTTCATTTCGCAGGACAAAGCGGCCGTCAAAAGCGGAACCGGTCTTGTAACGGTCGTTGAGCGACAAAGTGACCGTACCGACCGTTCCTCCGCCCGCCAAGCCGTCACCGGCCGTGACGCCGTTGATGGTGCCGATTGGGAAAGCCATGTCGGCAGGTTGGAGCGAGCCGTCCTGAATGTCGATCGATGTGACCGAGCCGTCCACGATCATGGCGCCGGTAACGCTGCCCGCCTCGCCGCGTTTAACGAAACGGCCGTCGAAAGCCTGGCCGCTTTGATACGGCCCGCTCAATCCGATGGTCACGTTGCTGCCGCTGCCGCCCCCTTCCAACCCGGGCGCCAGCACCGTAATGCGGTCAATGCCGCCGGTGCCGATCTCGAAAGCTAAATCTTTTTTCTGTATCGAACCGTCGACGATCATCTCACCGGAAACACTGTTGGGTGCGCCTTTTATGACGTACTTGGCGTCACCCTGCACATGGGTCACATAGCTGCCGGCGGGCTGTCCGCCGAGGGCATAAGCATCGATTTTGTTCATTCGATACGACTCGGCCGCCGATTTGGAATAGTATTCGCTTGCCGGCAGACCTCCCAGCGCTGCCGCATTGTCGGCATAAACGGCTGTCGGCACGCGGTTGATCGGCCTGCGCGGCTTGAGCGTCTCATTGTTGATCGTCACCTCCAGCCATCGACTCTTGCCGTCGAACAAAACCAGCGGCAGCGCCGCGTTGCTTCCCAGATGAGCGGTAAAATAGCCAAGCCGCACATCCACCGTCTGCGTTTCGTACCAGAGCTTGTTGCCCCCGTCGGCTGCATCCCAGATCGAAAAAGTGACCGTAATGGCGCCGGAAACGGGCTGCCCCTGAGCGTTACTTAAATAGCCTTGGTAATCGATGATAAAGCTTTGGCTGACGGAAGAAATTGCCGATGAATCCGTTTGCGTCGACTCGGCCGGCCAAACCTTCCCCATAATAAAAATAGCAAATCCAACAATTGAAAAGACACGCCGAAAATTGTTCGAAATAGTCATTGCTGCGTTCCTCTTCTTATAGATGCTTAACTCTTGACCCTGTTCAAAGTACGCTCTATACCCCTTGAATGCAGAATGGATTTAATAACGGCCCGAAATTATACGAACAAAAATTGATTTGCAATTATTATTCCTTTGCTCTAAGTTGAAAAGAGTTTTCCAATAGCATGGAAAGCGGATCAAAAAAATCTTATTTTCCGGAGGAAATCATATCAAAAATAGGATATGGGGTTGTTTTGCTGATAGTTTTATCTCTTGCTCTTGCCTGTGGAAATGATGATAAAGACAAATCTCCAACGACTCCTGGCCCAGGAACTCGAAACGGCACCTTGACGGCAACCCTCAGCGGAGATATCAACCTTAACTTTAACTCTAATACTGCTTACGGCCTGCAAAGTCAAGCCGATGCCGCAAGCGGTGAGCCGGGATTAATGCAGGTGCAGGGTGTAGTCAATGTCGGCGGCGTGCAATATTCGATCGACATTCAAATCTATCGTAATCCGGCCACCGGCACTTTTCAGCTCCGCTTTCCGCCGCAAGACGGGGTAGGTTCTGTGCTCAAGAATTCAGACGGTTATTTCTCTGAATCGGGCAGTGTAACGTTTACGCAGGTCAGCAAAACCAGTATGGCAGGAACGTTTAATTTCAAAGCCTTCAAGATGGGCGGCGTTGGTCAAAAAGTAACGGTCGACGTTTCGAACGGGT
Organism: candidate division KSB1 bacterium; assembly: GCA_034505495.1. Taxonomy (NCBI): domain Bacteria; kingdom Pseudomonadati; species Candidatus Zhuqueibacterota bacterium. The sequence continues at coordinate 61,474 of JAPDQV010000008.1, forward strand.
CCTTTAATGTTCCTGTAATTTATGAGGATTAACCTCGTTTATATGTTACCGACAGCTGCAGATTACATCCGGTTTCCCCGCTTTAATTATCGCTATGTTTATCTGAGAGTTCATTGAAGGTAATCGCTGCTTACTGCTCGGAATCAATTATCCAAATCTCGTCCTGCGGATCCGAAAGAAACTCTGATCCTTGCGCTTTTACGACGAGCATCTCCTCAATCGTTGCAATGCCGTAGCCGGCAATCGTCAACCGCGGTTCCAACGTAAACACCTGCCCTTCTTCCACAACGGAATAGGGCAAATCTTTGTATCGTTCCCAGCGGGGGCAAAGCAGCGTACCGCCGTCATGAGCTTTACGGCCCACTTGGTGGCCCAGCGCATGCGGATACTCTTCATAGCCGGCATCGAGTATCGTTTTTCGGGCGACGTGATCGACCTCCCAACCCAAGCGCCCAGGCCGCAGAAACTCGGCGGCGCGGCGTATGGCCTCGCGCACCGTCGCAAAGCCGCGCAACACTTCAGCAGGGGGCTTTTCTTCGCCTGGACGTAAAAAGTACCAGGTTCGCTGCAGATCGGCCGCATAGCCCTCTTTGCGTACGCCAAAGTCGATGTTCATAACATGTCCCGGCGCCGTGAGGCGCCCCGTAGGACCTGCGTGAGCACCGGCGGTATCCGGTCCGGTAAAGACCGCCGGACAATGCGTCTCTTCCCAAGCCGGTTCCAACCCGCGCGCTTTGATCCGGCTTTTGATGAATTCGGCGATCTCCTTTTCGCTCATGCCGATGCGGACGAAAGAAGTTACCGATTGGAGAATTTCGAGCGTCTCGGCAACGGCTCCCTTGATCAGCTCCAGTTCAGCAGGCGTTTTGCGGCCGCGCAGAGCGGCAATAAGCGACTCGCTCGAAATCAACCGCGAGAGAAAAGGGGTATCGCGAAGATAATCGCACAGCATCAGGTACATGCCGTGCGTCAGCCCGTCGGCGGTTGGATCGTTCAGCGAATAATTGACGGCAATGGATGCGGGATTGAATTCGCGCAAAAGCTGTAACAGCTCCTCGCGCATGGAGGCAACGTAGGTGAGAACCTCATAATCGGCATGATCGCGGATGTTCTGTGCATCCAAACTGCCGACGAGCGCAACAGCCCTGCCCGTTGCGCTGATGAGAAAAGCAGACTGCCAGGTACAACCGGTCCCCAAGATCAGATCCAATACCGGATCGGGCGTCGACGCAGTCTCGCGCACGAACGTCAGCCAGACGTCGATACCTTTTTCGCGACAAATCTCCGCCGCCTGGCGGATCTTTTCATTGATCAATCTCTTTCGTTCGCTCGAACTCATCATCTTTCCTCAGGTTTTCCGGTGTGCCCCTCAGATTAAAAATATGCCGAAAATGCATTCGCTTCGCCCCATACAGTCACAAATTCCGGAACATCTTACGCAGAGTAATTTTTCACCCCGCCGGCTGCCGAGGCGGCGGCTGCATTCGGCCGATTGAAAAGGCTTTTTCCTTGATTTGAGCAAAAAGAGATTCGGGCACCTTCATCATGCCCAGCATGAGGTTCCCCTCGCGGCCGCCGTGGCAGTCGGAACCGCCCGACTGGAGCAGTCGAAAGCGCTTGGCCCAATCGGCAAATTGCGCCTGCTTTTCCGGCGTGTGTTTGGGATGAATTACCTCGATGCCGTCCAAACCGCAGGCGAGCAGCAAAGGGAGCAGCTCTTCGGGCGAGGGAGTGGTCGCAGGATGCGCCCAGAACACCAGTCCCCCCGCGTCTTTGATGATTTCGACGGCATGCCGAAGCGAGAGGCTGAATTTGGGTATGTCGCCTGAACGATTCTCTCCCAAATATTTTTGGAATGCCTCATAGACCGAAAAAACATACCCCTCTTCCACCATCACCTGGGCAATGTGCGGTCTGCCGATCGGCGCCCCGTTCGCCTTTTGCAGCACCATCTCATAGGCGATATTGATCCCCTCTTTTTCGAGCGCTTGAACGATCTTTTGCGCCCGTTCCCGCCGCGACTCTGCCAAAAGCTCAATGTAACCGGCAATCGCCGCGCTGGTACAGTCGATATAATAACCCAAAAGATGGATTTCCACCCCTTGATGCAGAACGCTGATCTCGATACCGGGAATGACCTCCACCCCTAAAAGCGAGCCGGACGTGAGGGCTTCTTCGACCCCGGCCACCGCGTCGTGGTCGGTAATGGAAACCGCTTTGATTCCCCGTCGTTGCGCCTCTTCAATGATCTGTTTCGGCGTCAAAAGACCGTCCGAGTAAACCGAATGCAGGTGTAAATCGACAAATCCTCGCTGATCAGTGGGAGCATGGGAATAAGAAAAATCCATAAAGATCGTTCTCAATCTTCTTTGGGCCGCCTGCGCACAACTATAGCCGAAACGAAAATGCTGATCTCGTAAAGGACAATTAAAGGAATGGCAAGCATCAGCTGCGACATGACGTCCGGCGGCGTCACCAGGGCGCCGAGGATAAAGATCAGCACATAGGCATAGCGGCGATACTCACGCATAAAGCCCGGCGTCAACAACCCCATTTTCGAAAGCAAAAAGGACAAGACCGGCAGTTCAAAGACCACGCCGAATGCCAGGATCATAGTCACAACAAAGCCGAGATACTTGCCGATGGTGATCATGGCGCTGAGATAGTCGGTCTGAAAGCTGAGCAGGAACTTGATGGCAAACGGGATCATGATGTAATAGGCAAAAGCACCGCCCGCTATAAAGCAAAGCACGGTTGCAAAGGCAATGGGCGGCACCAGCTTGCGTTCTTTTTCCAACAGTCCCGGCACAATGAACTTCCAGAACTCATACACTACGTAGGGCAGTGCGATGATCAAGCCGCCGAACATGGCGACTTTGATGTAAATGACAAAGCCCTCGGGAAGAGAAAGGTAGATCAGCTTTAAATCTTCGGGCGCCGGAGCGCGTAAAAAGTCTATGACCTGCTTTTGGAAAATGAAGCAGATGATCATGCCGATGAAAACGCCGATCAAGCTGCGGATGATCGTCCAACGCAGCTCCTCCAGATGTTCCCAAAAGGACATCCGCTTTTCATCAATCGTTCTCTTTTTACGTCGTTTCGGCTGCTCGTCTTTTTCCTGCTCGATCTTGTCTTCAACTTCTGTCATAGATGTATCAAAACCTCAACGCGTTTTACGGAACCAGCTTTAGACCGGAAAAGCCGAGAAAAGCAATAGCCATCAATCCGGCCATGATGAAAGCAATAGGAACGCCCCGTAGCGATTGCGGAACGTCTGCAAGCTCGAGCTTTTCCCGAATTCCGGCCATCAAAATCAGCGCCAAGGTAAATCCGGCGCCTGCAGAAATGCCGTGGATGATGCTCTCAATGAACGAATACGACTGCGTCACATTCAAAATGGCGACGCCGAGAATAATGCAGTTGGTGGTAATCAAGGGAAGATAGATGCCGAGCGCCTTATACAACGAGGGACTGCTCTTTTGAATGACCATTTCGACAAACTGCACCAATGAGGCGATCACAAGAATAAAGACAATGGTGCGCAAAAAGGTCAGATCGGGCGGCTGCGACAGGGGCAGGATCAAATAAAATAAATTTTCCTGCGTCGGGGCCAGCAGGTAATGGTTCAGCACATAGGTTACGGCGGAAGCCATGGTCAACACAAAAGTCACCGCCGCGCCCATTCCGACTGCCGAATCGAGATTTCGTGATACGCCGATATAAGGACAGATGCCGAGAAAACGTGAAAAGACAAAATTGTTGATAAAGATGGCGCCGACGGCAATGACGAGCAGATTCTGCAGTTCCATAGGGTCTCCTAACTGCGCGCGGTGCGCCTGCGTTCAATCCAATTGAAAAAGCCCAACAGAAAGCCGATAACCAAAAAGGCGCCGGGAGGCAGAACCATCAAGAGGACCGGTTCAAAAGAACTGCTCATCACCGGCACGCCCATGAAAGTACCGTTTCCCAAAATTTCACGAATGGTTCCCAAAATGAAAAGCGCCAGCATAAAGCCCAATCCCATGCCGAGCCCATCGAGAAATGCCAGACCGACGGAATTTTTACCGGCAAACGCTTCGGCACGGCCGAGAATGATGCAGTTGACGACGATCAACGGCACAAAGATGCCGAGCGTTTTGTGCAGCGCCGGTAGAAAGCCGGCCATCGCCAAATCGACAATCGTTACGAACGTCGCTATCACCACAATGTAAATCGGAATGCGGATCTTTTTCGGAACGATGCCCCGAATAAGCGAAATGATGACGTTCGAACAGATCAGCACAAAAGTCGCCGCCACGCCCATGCCTAAGCCGCTTTCCACCGAGCCGCTGGTGGCGAGCATCGGACAACAACCGAGCATCTGTCGAAAAATGGGGTTCTCTTTGTAAATACCTTTGGTGAATTCTTTCAACGCCGACATGCTTACCTCTGTCTTTGCCGGAATCATTCAGCGCCCTTGGCTCTTTTCAATTCGTTAAAAGCCGATACGATCGATTTGGTCACCGCTCGTGAAGTGATGGTGGCACCGGTAATGCTTTGAATCTCGCCGCCGTCTTTATCCACGGCGACGGTTTCGGCTGCTTTGCCGAGGAATTGACGCTGAAACCAGGCATCGGCCTCGCCGTATTTGATCTCTTCAATCCGTGTACCCAGACCCGGGGTTTCCTTCTGTTCTAAAACCTTAATGCCGATGATGGTGCCGCTCGTATCGACGCCGACAAGCGTCTTGACGTCGCTCGAATAACCCGGCCATTGGCCGATGAGCGCATATCCGACCAGCTCCCGTTTATCGGCAGAACGATAACCTTCGTAATAAAGAATCTTGCCGTCTTTTTCGACCGGAAAAACGGCGTCCGGCGCCGCGCCGGGAATGGCGGCGCTCAACGCCTCCTGAAGTTCAAGCTGTTTCTGCAGTTCGATCTTGGGTTTGGTAACGGAATAGATGCCTGCCAAGGCTGCAGCCGCGACCGCACATACGACCATAAGCAATGCGCCGAGCTTGAGGATTTCTTTCATCGCTCTTTCCTTCCGCCGAAAACCTTGGGCCGCGTCATTCGATCCAAAAGAGGAGTGACAAGGTTCATCAATAAAATGGAATAGGAGACGCCTTCCGGATAACCGCCGATGAGACGAATGATCACCGTAATGACGCCGCAGCCGATGCCGAAATAGATGCGCCCGGCAAAGGTGACCGGCGAGGTGACCATGTCCGTGGCCATAAAAAAAGCGCCGAGAATCAATCCGCCGGAGAGAACATGAAAAAGAGGATTGCCGGTAAAGAGGCCCTCTGCACCGCCGAACATCCAGGTGAGCAGCGCAACCGTTCCAATATACGAGAAGGGAATTTTCCAGCCGATGTAGCGGCGATACATGAGAAAAGCCGCTCCTGCCAGCAGCAACAACACCGAAGTCTCACCGATACAGCCGCCGACTCGACCGATGAACAGCTTATCGAGAGAATCATACAGCTTTCCGAGCGTTTCCGCCGCTGCAGTCTTTTGCTCGGGAGTGTAGGCCTCCGGATGCGCCAGGATGGCGCGGCAGCTTTTCAGAACATTCAGTGGAGTAGCTCCCGTCATCACATCGATGCCGGAAACGGTGCCGCCCAACGGCACCGAGCGGTCGAAAATCGTCATGTGCGTCGGCCAGGAGGCCAGGAGAAAGGCGCGGCCGAGGAGCGCCGGGTTCATCGGATTATGGCCCAAACCTCCAAAGGCCATCTTACCGACGGCGATGGCGAAAAACGATCCGATCGCCGGTATCCAAAGCGGCGTCTGTACCGGCACGTTGAATGCCAACAGGATGCCGGTCACGACGGCGCTTCCGTCCGCAACGGCGATCGGCTTTTTCAACAGCTTTTGCAAAATTGCCTCGGTAACGACGGCCGAGATGACCGCAATCGCTATGATCCACAACGCCCGCACGCCGAAAAAATAGACGGCGCCCGCCGCGGCAGGAAGCAGCGCGAGGACCACACTCCACATAATCTTGGCAACCGATTCGCCGGAATTCAGATGCGGCGAGCTTGTAACCTGCAGCTTTTTGTCCATTTTTCTGTGTCCGTTAGAATTCAGCTTGCCTTTTTCTGCTGCTGAATGACGCGAAATTTTCCGTACTTGATGAGATGAACCAAATTGATGTGCGCCGGGCAGACAAACGCACACGAGCCGCATTCGATGCAGTCGAGCACATTATACTCTTTAACCGTTTCCCACCGCTCATGCCTGACAAGCTGACCCAGCACTTTCGGCATCAAACCCATGGGACAGACATCGATGCAGTGGGCGCACGAGATGCAGGTGCTTTCCCGTCGCGGTGCAGCCTCCTTGGCCGTCAACACCAGAACTCCCGATGTGCCCTTGATGACCGGCGCCTCCAAGGACGATTGGGCAATGCCCATCATCGGGCCGCCCATGATGACTTTGGCCGCATCTTCGGTTAGGCCGCCGCACTGTTCGAGTAGAAACGAAAACGGCGTTCCCAAGGGCACCAACAAATTTTTCGGTTGCCGAACCCCCGAGCCGGTTACCGTCACTACGCGGGCCGTCAGCGGTCGGTTCATAGCCACCGCCTCGTAAACGGCGACGGCCGTACCGACATTCTGAACCACGCAGCCGATATCCATCGGCAACCCGCCTGCCGGTACGCGGCGGTCAACAAGCGCTTTGATCAACTGCTTTTCCGCGCCTTGCGGGTATTTGACCGGCAGAGTGACGATTCGGTAAGGAAGGTTCAGTTCTGCTGCCTTTTTCCGCAGCGCGGCCGCGGCATCCTTTTTATTGCTTTCGATGCCGATAATGCCCGTAGCGGCGCCCGTCACTTTCATCATAATCTGCATGCCGCGCAAAATCTTTTCCGTCTGTTCGAGCATCAGCCGATGATCGGCAGTTAGAAAAGGCTCGCACTCGGCGCCGTTGAGGATGAGCGTATCGATCTTTTTATCGGCCGGCGGACTCAGCTTGACATGCGTCGGAAAGGCGGCGCCTCCCAAGCCGACGATGCCGGCCGCCTGAATCCTCCGCCGTATCTCTTTGACATCGAGCTCCAGATAATCCTTCTCGAGGCTAAAATCAGCGTACGGCGTGTTCTGCCCGTCGTTGGCGATGACGACGGAGAGCACCGGCGTTCCCGAAGGATGCGGCCGGTTCTCTACGGCTTCGACGGTACCCGAAACCGAGGCATGACACGGCACTGAAACGAATCCGCCGCTCTCACAGACGGGTTCGCCGAGGCGTACTTGGGCGCCCTTTTCGACGATCGGTCGCGCAGGAGCGCCGATGTGCTGAACGACCGGTATGACCACGAACGGCGGGGACGGACAAGGCTCTATCGGCAGCCTTTCCGTCAGATGTTTACACTCGGGAGGGTGGATACCGCCTGGAAAGGTGTTTCGACTCAGAAATCCCACGCTGTTCTCCGTAGAAAAAGGTTTGCGGCAACGCCGCGAGCTACAGCTTTTTTAATTCGTGCAAAAACTCTTCTTTTGCCTGAAATTTGCGGTAAACGGAAGCAAAACGAACATAGGCTACTTCATCCAGTTTTTTCAGCTCCTCCATCACCATTTCGCCGATCTCTTTGGAGGGTATTTCGTCCGCGCCGCGGTCGCGGATGGCATATTCCACCCGCGAGGCGAGCTCTTCGATCGCCGCAGCCGAAACCGGCCGCTTGGTGCAGGCGAACTGTATGCCGCGAATGAGTTTGGCGCGATTGAATTCTTCCCGTGTACCGTTCTGTTTGATGATCCATAGCGGAATTTCATCGACGGTTTCGCGCGTCGTGAAACGGCGGCCGCATTTCAGACACTCGCGCCGTCTGCGGATCGAGCGTCCCTCATCCCGCATCCGCGAATCGATCACTTTGGAATCATAAAAATTGCAGAACGGGCATTTCATGGTTGAACCAACTTTAGACCGGATAGAGAGGAAACCTGCGGCAAAGTTCCTCGACTTGACCTTTGACTTCCATTTGCACGGATTCATTCGTAATATTGAGCAGCACGCGGTCGATCAGTTCGGCGATCAGCTCCATTTCCGCCTCCTTCATCCCGCGTGTCGTCAAAGCCGGTGTGCCGAGGCGAATGCCGCTGGTGACGAACGGGCTCTGGTCGTCGAACGGCACCATGTTCTTATTGGCGGTAATGCCGGCCTTTTCCAGTGCTTTTTCCGCCTCTTTACCGGTCAGTTTGTGCGTGCGCAGATCGACCAACATCAAATGCGTGTCGGTTCCGCCCGAAACGATGTGATAACCGCGATTCATCAGCGCAGCCGCCAAGGTTTTGGCGTTGGCAATAACCTGCTTTTGATACTCGACGAATTCGGGCTGCAGCGCTTCTTGAAATGCGACGGCTTTGGCGGCAATGACGTGCATCAGCGGGCCGCCCTGGAATCCCGGGAAGACGTTAGAGTCGACAATCTCGGACCACAGCTTCAATTTGCCCTTGGGATTGAGAAGGCCCATGTCGTTCTCGCCGTCTTTGCCGACGAGAATCATACCGCCGCGCGGCCCGCGCAGCGTTTTGTGCGTCGTTGTGGTCACAAGGTGGCAATGCGGAATCGGGCTGGGAATCAATCCCGCGGCAATCAGACCGGCCGGATGGGCGATGTCGGCCACCAGCTTGGCGCCGACGCGGTCGGCGATCTGCCGGAAAGCGGCGTAATCGATCGCCCTTGCATAGGCGCTTGCACCGCAAATAATCAGTTTGGGCTGTTCCCGGACGGCGATCTTTTCCACTTCGTTCATATCAATAAAGCCGTCGCGATTGACGCCGTAATGCACCATTTGAAAAAAGCGACCGGAAAAGTTGACCGGACTGCCGTGAGTCAAATGGCCGCCGTGAGCCAGATCCATACCTAAAACTTTGTCGCCGTATTGAATCAGGCTGAAATAGGCCGCCATATTGGCTTGAGAGCCCGAGTGGGGCTGTACGTTGGCATGATCGGCATTGAAAAGTCGGCAGGCCCGCTCGCGCGCCAGGTTTTCCACCTCATCGACAAACTCACAGCCGCCATAATACCTGCGGGAAGGATAGCCTTCGGCATATTTGTTGGTCATCACTTGTCCCATTGCCTCCAAAACGGCGGGACTGACAAAATTCTCCGAGGCGATCATTTCCAGCTTGTTGTTTTGGCGTTCGGTCTCTTTTCGTATCGCGGAAAAAACTTGCGGGTCGATCTGCTGTAGAAATGAGCTCATGAAATCGTTTTACCTTCCTGTTAGTGAGTGAATCTTGGCCACGCGCTCGGCATGACGTCCGCCTTCGAACTCGGTCTGCAAAAAAATGCGGATCATCCTGACGGCAAGGTCAATCGTGGTGGTACGGCCTCCCAAAGCAATCAAATTGGCGTCGTTGTGTCGTCGGGCCATCTCGGCCATATACTCGCTGCAGCACAAAGCTGCTCTCGCCCCTTTGACTTTGTTTGCAGAAATGCTGATGCCGATGCCCGTCCCGCACACGATAATGCCGAAGCGAGCCTCTCCGGCAACAACCTTTTCAGCCGCGGCAACGCCGTAATCCGGATAATCGCACCGTTCTTCGCTGAATGCCCCTATATCGAGATACTCGATGCCCTCTCGAGAAAGCCACTCAACAATTTTCTGCTTTAGTTCAAAGCCGGCATGGTCTGAGGCAATAACAATCGGTATCAACTGCAAATCCTGCGCTGTTCGAATGGTGTTTTGGGAGAGGCTTAACGCCCCTCCCAATCGTGACTCAGTGGATTTATCGAATCAAGGAAGCCAGGTGTAGCAGTCCAATCTCGGCTGCTTGACATCCGGAAAGAGAAATTTATCTTCTTTGGTAGGAATTTCGGTTTGGATATAGTTCATCTTGCGCTTGGCCAACTCGGCAAATTGCGGATCTCGAGCGGCCATTTGATATTGATTATATGCTTTTTCGTAAACCAGTTTGTCGTCAATATTGGTAATTCGTTTCTCGCGCTTGGAAATGCAGTCGTCGGCAACGGCTTCATAGATTTCGCCCTTGACGATATACGCAAGGCCGTAATTCGGGTTTATCTGCTGCGCCCTCTGCACCGTAGCCATAGCCTTTTGATAATTCTTCAGCTCTTTGTAACAAGTGGCCATATCGCACAGCACCTTGGCGTGATTGGGTTTGGCCGCAAGAATTTTTTCATATTGCCGGATTGCTTCCGTATATTTGCCGTCGTTCTGCAGCGCGTTGCCGCGGTATTCCATCGCCTCATAGTCCTCCGGACGCAGTCTGAGCAGCATATCGAATTTTTCCACTGCCTTCTGGTAATCGCCGCGCCGAAAATACATGCGTCCGATGCTGAACATCAAATTGGTGTCTTCCGGCTTGGCCGCCAGTGCTTTTTCCTTGGCTTCGATTACTGCATCCTCGTCGCCGGTCTGCGCCAACAGGGAAGCATAGATCTCCTGCGCTTCGGCATCGTTGGGATCGAGCTGGGTGAGCTTTTCATAAATATCCAGCGCTTCGTCGTTGCGGTTGGCGGCAATCAGCAGACGACCGACGTTCTTGTAATCCGAGGTGGTCTGGCCGTCGTTCTCGATCGCCTTCAGATAGGCGTCGATAGCCTCGGGGAACTGCTGTTTGGCGCTCAAAAGCCATGCCGCGCTGCGGTAAAAGAACGCGTTCTGCGGATATTTCGTCACCGCCTCCTGATAGGTGATCAAAGCGCTGTCAGGCTGCTCGAGTTTCAAGTACGAGTCCGCCAATTCGGTATAGATGCTGGGATAGCGCTTTTCTACATCCAGTGCCGCCGCTTTTTTGAGCGGAGCGACCGCATCTGCATAGTTTCTATTTTTCCAATGTTCATGGCCGGTGCTGAAGGCGATCAAAAATTCACGCTCCGCTTTTGCGCGGGCGATAGAATCTTCCTTTGCCTTCTG
>JAPDQV010000008.1:72352-98587 GCA_034505495.1 candidate division KSB1 bacterium
ACTCGGCCCGAAGTTGTACCGGTTGTCGTGCAGCCGACGATCCACGTCGAAGCAACCCACACGGCGGCGGCACTCAAAATCACCATAATCAAAAACGGCTTGAATCCTTTCACGGTCTGTTCCTCCATGCCTCTCAAACTGAGCTATTGATCATCCCGAGTATGTACAAAAGTTTTGTTAATTTAACTTAAAGCAAGTTTAATATGCAAGGAAATTTTCCCTTTACCTCCTGTGAATAAACCATCTTTCAACGGTTGTTGCGCTGATCGTGATGCGGGTCAAATTTTCAGAGTAAGGAAAAGCGGAATCGCTGAGTCGTTGGCCGATTTCACAGGCCGCATCGATTCTGCCGGCGTTTTTGCGGAAGGGGAATCCGAAGCCGAAGGCAAAAATAACTTCACGAACCTGATGACCCAACGGGTCGATGAACGGCAGCTTTGAATAGCTTCCGCCGAATCGGAAAGCAATTCTTCGGCCGTAAGCAGCCAACGGATCCTGCGAATCCAGATACTGCAACCCAAAAGCCGCGCGACCGGCATCTCCGACTTGAGCAAATTTTTTACCGTCGATCTTGAACTTGTCCCACGATTCCTGCAGCCAGTCGAAGGCGAGGGTTATTTTGTCGAGATGAACTCCTAAGCCGGCGGCGAACTGTTCCGGATATTCAGCCTTTTGTTTGAGGGGATCAAGGTTGTATCCGCCGCCGCTGGTAATCAGTGTGCGGCTTTGTAAAGCTGATGGCGGAGCATAGGTCAGCCCGAGACTGAAATAGTTAACAGGCTGCCAGTAGATGCCGAAACGGGGGCCGGTTCCGGTAAAGTGCGAAAGCAAAGTTTCCTTTGTGTCCAAATAGGCCGGAGCGTCAAAGTCGGTTTTCCATAGTTCTCGAAACGAACCGAAATAGACATCGAAAACGGCGCCGACGGCAAGGTGCGGATAGAGCGCATATTGCAGTCCGATGGAGGCATTGTATATACCGCCTTTGGCGTCCAAGGTGCGACGCAGAAATCCGTCGTCGTAAGGTTGCTCATCGGCGGCAAGGAACGCACTTTGCGTGCGCGGTTGGAAGCCGAGGAGAAATGCGGGCTTTTTACCGAGCGGCAGCGCCATGAAAAAGCCGGTGGGACGCGCCTGCCGAGTTGCCGCGGTTTGATTTTCTATCGTAGGTGTAACGATCTCCATCTCCACACCGACCGAGACCACCGACATCCCTTTGAGGTCTTGGGCAGCAGGATTCATGGCATTAAGGGCAAGATAGCTGTTTAGAGCCAAGCCGCTGCCGCCCATGCCTGCGGAATAGGTCGACGTACGCCACTGCGGCAATCCGAGTCCGACGGAAGAATAAAAAGAGTCGGCATAAACACAACCAACCCAGGAAAGCAGGATCAAAGCACGTTTGAAGAGGCTGTTTTTCATAAGCATCCAAAAAGATTGTCCATATAATTAACGGCTGCCGCCGAATCGGGGTTCCGCGGGCAGAGAATAAGTAATCGTAAGCGTCGGCGCCTGCAATGAGTCGGATAATCCGGAATAAAACGCCGTCTGCTGCCAATTGCCGCCCTCATTGGTTGCGTAGATGAGAAAGCCGCAATTTGCATAGACTCCGGTCAGCCATCGCTGCACCGTTCGCGACACATACAGCACCGGCGAGTTGAGATTCGAACTACTGTCGTCGAACGAGAAAAGTTCTGCCGAGCCGACTGCCATATCGTACGGGACCGCAGAGGTGCCGATGACTTCGAGTTCATTGGGTTTTTCCCAGGTCGAGTCGTTTTTGACGGCGATGATGGAAACGGCCATCTGCCCTTCAACGGTGGTGTTGCTGTGATCACGGTCGACCTTGAAAGAAAGCAGCGCCTGATGGATGGTTGCGGATTTTGGGAGTGATGACAGATCAAAACGAAGCAGAAATCTGCGGCCGCTGCCGGCGCCGACGCGCAAAAGCGACGGCGCAAAATCGGGAGTCCCTTCGGCAATCGGATCTGCAAATCGCAGGAGCGAGGCATCTTTCGACAAAGCGACTACAGCCGTGTCGACTTGGCCGTCCGTTTTGCGAAAAACGATGCGGAAATTCGGCGTCAGCAGCGAAGCGTCGGAAGAAACAAACTGCGCCATCCCCTCGCCGTTCGCCTGAACGGCAATGCCGAAAAAGGTCGGAGTGGTCCGGTAATTATCGCGGATCCAGGCTCTCAGAAAGGATAGATCCGAAAAAGTCAAGGTGCTCCAACTGTTCTTTTTTACCTGCAAAGTCGCTTGAAAGAGCGGGGCATCGAAGGCTCCTTTCAGCGTGTCAAGCGTCACCGTGCTCTCTTCCCAGTTGCGGCGAATCGGCAGCACGGAAACCGGGATGGTCAGATTCGAATCACTCGCTGCATCGGAGTAAAGCTTGAGTTCCGCCCCAAGAATTTCAGCAGTCGTATCGAACTTGGATTTATTAAAGTTTCTGCAGTCCAATGCAATGCGGGAGGAAAGAGAATCGACTTTGCCGAGGAGAAGAGTACCGCGCGTACCGGCGCGAGGCGTCTTGCGGTATTCCGCGACGCGGACAGGGCGCAAGACGAGCGGCGGTCTAAGGCCGGATTTGCCTTCGCGATCCAACAGCTCGTAGGTGTTGGGCAACGGCTTGTTATTGGTGCATTGAAAAAACAGAAAAAGGGCTGTCAGAAACAGAACGATTTTTTTCATGAAGTTCCTATCAAGACTGGCTTTTGTTCACAAACACGCGCGCAGGCGCCCTTGGCTAACGAAGGGTTTCTTATCACGGTTCCCGTTGGATTGTAGTCTATGGAAATGGTTTTTGGGTCAAGCTTGAAGCAAAAAAGGGCAATTCTTTCAAATCGCCCTTTTGCTGATTGAATATAAAAGCGGAACCGCCTATTCTTCGTTTTCTTTTTCTTTCGGCTCTTCGCCGGCTTCCTTGGCTTTTTTCTTGGCTTTTTCTTCGCGCTTCTGGCGCTTCTTTTCGATCTTTTCCATCTTTAGATTTTCAAAACCGACCAACTCAAAAACCGCCATCGAAGCATTGTCGCCGCGACGATTGCCGATTTTGATGACGCGCGTATAACCGCCCTGCCGATCGGCGTACATCGGTGCGATGGTCTCGAACAGCTCTTTGACCAGCGCCTTGTTGCGGACAACGCGCAGAACTTGGCGCCGCGAAGCCAAATCTCCTTTTTTGGCAAACGTAATCAGCCTTTCGACCACGCTGCGCGCTTCTTTGGCCTTTTCCGTCGTCGTCGTGATGCTCTTGTGTTCCAAAAGCGAAGTCGCAATATTGGCCAGCATGGCCTTGCGGTGACTGTATGTTCTGCCTAATTTTCGTCCCGATTTTAGATGTCTCATGGATGCTTTCCTTTAGCTCGTCGCTCGGTCGTCTATTCTTCTTTCTTCTTTAAATATTTATCGACGTCCATTCCAAAATGAAGGCCTTTTTCGGCCAAGATTCGGTTCAGCTCCGTCAAAGATTTACGGCCGAAATTGCGAAATTTCAGCATTTCCTGCTCGTCACGACGCACAAGATCGGCGATGGTGTGAATGTTGGCCGCCGTAAGGCAGTTGTGCGAACGCACGGACAGCTCAAGCTCGTCGACCGGCATGAGCAGCAGCTTTTTGATCCGCAGCATCTCCTCATCGACCTCCGGCTCTTCTTCCACTTCGGTGTCGATGTCTTCGCGACTGATAAAGATTTGGATGTGGTCGCGCAGGATCTTGCCCGCATAAGAAAGCGCATCATCCGGCGTCAGCGTGCCGTCGGTAGTGATTTCGAGCACCAACTTTTCGTAATCGGTCTTTTGCCCGACACGCGTATTTTCAACGTGGTAGGAGACGCGGGTAACCGGTGTAAAGATCGAATCGATCGGAATCATGCCGATGGGCAGATCGCCGGTCTTGTTTTCCTCGGCGGGCACATAGCCTCTGCCGCGGCCCACCCGCAGCTCCATCTGAAAATCGGCGTCCTCATTCAGAGTGGCAATGTGCAGTTCGGGATTCATGACCTGAATCTCACTGGAGGCCGCCTGAATGTCCGCCGCCGTGAACTCTTTCGGCCCTTTCAAATGGAGGTTGATTTTATCCGGCCGCTTCTCCAGCGCTTTAATCCGCACCTGTTTAAGGTTCAGAACGATTTCCGCCACGTCTTCCTTAACACCCGGCACCGTGCTGAATTCATGCAGAACCCCTTCGATGCGGAACATGGTGATTGCCGCGCCCGGAATCGAAGAAAGCAGAACTCTTCTCAGCGCATTGCCGATGGTGACGCCGAAACCGCGCTCCAGCGGTTGGATGATGAACTTGCCGTAGGTTCCCGTAAAAGTCGACTCATCCAGTTCAATGCTCTCGGGCATTTGAAAACTTGGTAAAGCCATTTATTTTTTTCTCCGCTTGTTGGTTTTGACCTTATCAGGCTTTTAAAAAGCGAGCTATTTGGAGTACAACTCGACAATAAGCTGCTCGTTGACGTCCACGGGAATAGCGTCGCGGGACGGAATTTCGAGCACCGTGCCTTTCATCTGCGCCTTGTCCAAGGTCAGCCAGGGAACCATTTTGCCGTCGCGCACGCGCTTCATCGAATCATGGATGACATCCAGCTGCCTGCTCTTTTCCGCCACTTGAATTTCGTCTCCGGCCTTGACTTGGTAAGAGGGGATGTTGACGCTCTTGCCGTTGACTAAAAAGTGACGATGCAGTACCAACTGCCGCGCCGCCGATCGCGAAGGCGCCATGCCCAATCGATAAACGATATTGTCCAGGCGACATTCGAGCATCTTGAGCAGATTCTCACCCGTAATGCCCTTCGCCCGCTCGGCTTTTTCAAAGTAAATTTTGAATTGTCGCTCCAAAAGCCCGTACATGCGTTTGACTTTTTGTTTTTCGCGCAACTGTACGGCATACTCCGACTGCTTGAATCGACGCTTCTGACCATGCTGCCCGGGAACGTAACCCTTTTTCTCGAACGGGCACTTGTTGCTCGTGCATTTGGTCCCCTTGAGAAACAACTTTACGCCTTCCCGTCGGCACAGCTTACAGTCGGGGCCTGTGTATCTCGCCATAAAAAATAACCTCCTCTATCGTCACCCTTACGGGTTGCAAAAGTTTGCTCACACTTTTTTCGGCGCCGTCAGACACGCCGTTTCTTCGGCGGTCGGCAACCGTTATGGGGAATGGGCGTCACGTCGCGAATCGAAGTGATCTCCAGACCGGCCGCCTGCAGAGACCGGACGGCGGCTTCGCGCCCTGCACCGGGTCCTTTGATCAAAACGTCGACGCGCTGCAGACCGAGCTCCATGGCTTCCTTGGCCGCCCTTTCAGCGCATACCTGCGCCGCATACGGCGTGCTCTTGCGCGATCCTTTGAAACCGCATCGACCGGCCGTCGCCCAGGCAATCACGTTACCGTAAGGATCGGTCAGCGTGACATTGGTATTGTTGAACGTTACCTTGATGTGCGCGACGCCGTTGCTTTCGACTTTTTCGCGTTTGGTAACAACTTTGCTTTTCTTTTTAGGACTCAACGAACACCTCGTTAACTATTGATCAACCGAGCCTATGCCTGTTTCTTTTTGTTGATGGGAGTGCTGCGCTTGCCGCGTCTTGTTCGGGCGTTGGTATGCGTACGCTGACCCCGACAAGGCATGTTTTTACGATGGCGCAGTCCGCGATAGCAGCCGATGTCCATCAGCCGCTTGATGTTCATCTGCACCTCGCTGCGCAGAGCACCCTCGACTTTATAGTTCTCCGTAATCTCGTCGCGAATGGCCGCCACCTGCTCGGCAGTCAGCTGATGCACGCGCGTGTCCGGATTGATGCCCGTCTTGGCCAAAATCTTTTTGGCCGAAGACAAACCGATGCCCGCTATGTAGGTCAAGGCAATCTCGATTCGCTTTTCGCGAGGTAAATCTACGCCTGCTATACGAGCCAAAGTTCTCTCCTTTTAACGCTTATTATCCCTGACGCTGTTTATGACGCGGATTCCTGCTGCAGATCACCCGCACCTGTCCTTTGCGGCGAATGACCTTGCAATAGGCGCATAATTTTTTTACCGAAGATCGGACTTTCATTTTCGTTCACCTTTTATTCGCGTTTTTTATTTGTATCGATACGTAATACGTCCTCGTGTCAAATCGTACGGAGAAAGTTCGACCGTCACTTTATCACCGGGAAGGATTTTGATAAAGTGCATCCTCATCTTCCCGGAAATGTGCGCCAAAACTTTGTGTCCGTTTTCCAGCTCGACGCGAAAGGTCGCGTTCGGCAGCGTCTCGATGATTGTCCCATCGATTTTTATGCTCTCTTCTTTCGGCATAGCTCATAATCCGCTGGTTAAGATATCCGGGTCACCCTTTGTGATGACAATATCGTGTTCGAAATGAGCCGAAGGTTTGCCGTCCATTGTGACGACCGTCCAATTGTCATCCGCCGTGTAAACTTGATAGGTACCCGCATTAACCATCGGCTCGATGGCCAACACCATTCCGGCGCGCAACCGCACACCGTGTCCCGGGCGTCCGTAGTTGGGAACCTGCGGCGGCTCATGCATCGAAGTGCCGATCCCGTGTCCCACCAAATCGCGGACGACTGAAAAACCGGCAGCCTCGACGTGACTCTGCACCGCATAGCCGATGTCCGAAATACGATTTCCTTCCCGCGCCGCCTCGATGGCCTTTTCCAAAGATTCGCGTGTCACGCGAATCAAACGCTCCTTCTCTTCCGATACTTTGCCGACCGCAAAGGTCTTGGCGGCATCGCCGTAATAGCCGTTGAGCTCTACACCGATATCGACGCTGACAATCTCGCCTTCCCGAATGACTCGATCGCCGGGGATGCCGTGCACCACCTGCTCGTCGATCGACACACAGATGTTGGCCGGATAGCCGTTGAAACCTTTGAAGGCCGGCCGAGCACCATGCGAGCGAATAAAGTCGCCGATTTCCTCGTCCAAATCTTTTGTCCGCAGGCCGGGCCGAATCCGGCTTTCAGCCAATTTTAATGCCGCCACCACCAGCTGCGCGCTCTTGCGCAACAGTTCGATTTCCCGCGCACTTCGAATGTTGATCATCAGTGCTTTTGCAGCCTGTTCTGCAGCGCAATTATCTCCTGCCGCACCTCTTCGACCGGCTTGGAGCCGTCGATCGAATAAAGCTTGCCTTGTTTTCGATAATATTCTACCAGCGGTGCGGTTTTTTCGTGATAGACTCGCAGCCGGTTCCTAACTGTTTCTTCCTTGTCGTCATCACGCTGATAAATCTCGCCGCCGCAAACTCGGCAGCGATTGTCCGCCGGCGGCGGATCGCTGATCATATTATAATTCAATCCGCACTGTCGGCAGGTGCGGCGGCTCGTCAGGCGGCGAACGATCTCTTCCTCATCGACCTGGAAATAGACCACCGCGTCGATGCCGCCGTCGTTCTTGAGCAGATCGTCCAAAGCTTCCGCCTGCTGCAGCGTGCGGGGAAAACCGTCCAAAATATAACCTTTTGCCGCGTCGGGCTGCGCCAGCCTCTCTTTGATGAGCGCCAGAATAATATCATCGGAAACCAGGCCTCCGGCTTCCATCACCGCCTTGGCCTGTCGACCGAGCTCGGTACCGTCGGCAACCGCCTTGCGCAGGATGTCGCCTGTCGAAATCTGCGGGATACCGAACATCTGCGACAAAACGCTCGCCTGAGTTCCTTTGCCCGTTCCCGGCGCTCCTAAAAAGATATATCGCATCGTACCGTTCCGTTCCAATTAGAATCTTCGTCTGCCGCGAATCTTGCCGCTCTTGAGGAAACCGTCGTAATGACGCATGAGCAGATGCGATTCGATCTGCTGCAGCGTATCGAGCACCACGCCGACGACGATCAGCAGCGAGGTGCCGCCGTAAAAGCTCGAGAAATCGTAGCCGACGTTCGTAAAGCGCGTCACCACGTAGGGCATGATGGCGATGATCGCCAAAAAGATCGAGCCGGGCAACGTAATGCGCGTCAGAATATTGTCGATGAATTCGGCAGTCTTTTTGCCCGGACGTACGCCCGGAATAAAGCCGCCCTGTTTTTTCATATTGTCCGCCACATCCGTCGGATTGAAGGCAATGGCGGTATAGAAATAGGTGAAAAAGACAATCATGGCGCTGTAGATCAACCAGTAGGCCAGGCTCTCATAGTCGAACATACGGTTAACCGACGCCATAAAGTCGCTGTTGGGAAAAAACTGCGCAATGGTCTGCGGGATGAACAGAATCGACTGCGCAAAAATGATCGGCATAACTCCGGCCGTATTGACGCGCAAAGGAATATGCGTGCTCTGACCGCCGTAGATTTTACGGCCGATCACCCGCTTGGCATATTGCACCGGAATTTTACGCGTTCCCTGCGTCAATAAAATCGATCCGGCTACCGTGATGACGAACACGATCAGCAGGGCGATTTCGGTCATCAGCGTACGGTTGCCGCTGATGACCTGCTGAATTTCGTTGATGATCGAGTTGGGAAAGCGGGCGATGATGCCGACAAAAATAATCAGCGAAATGCCGTTGCCGATGCCGCGCTCGGTAATAATTTCACCGAGCCACATAATCAACACTGTTCCGGCCGTCAAAGAAAGCATGGTCAAAAGACGGAATCCCATGCCGGGATGCGGTACAACCAACTGGCCGCTGCTGCTTGCACCGATGCGCTCCAAAAAGATGCTGACGCCGAGCGCCTGCATGGCCGAAAGAAAAACGGTTCCGTAACGGGTGTACTGGTTGATCTTTTTTCGGCCCTGCTCGCCCTCTTTCTGCAGCTTTTGGAAATAGGGTATCACGGCTCCCAGAAGCTGCAGCACGATGGAGGCCGAGATGTAGGGCATAATGCCGAGCGCAAAGACCGTGGCGCGCTTGAAGGCGCCTCCGGCAAACAGATCGTACAGGCCTAAAAGCCCGCGCTGCGACTGCTCAAAGAACTCGATCAGCGCCTGTGTGTTTACGCCCGGAATCGGCACATGGCCGCCGATGCGGTAAACAATGATGATCATGAAGGTAAAGAGCAGCTTGCGCTTCAGTTCCGGAATTTTGAACGTGCTTCTCAGTCCGTCCATCATAGCGTCGTCACCTTGCCGCCGGCGGCTTGAATTTTTTCTACGGCCGATTTGGAAAATGCATTCGCTGTGACATTCAATTTTCGGGTCAATTCGCCGTTGCCCAAAATCTTGACCGGCTTGCTGCGGACCGAAATCAACCCGACCTGCTTCAATACTTCCGGAGTCACTTCCTCGACCTCAAGTCGATTGAGGTCGGCAACATTAACGACCTGATATTCGACGCGGTTGAAATTGTGAAAACCTCGCTTCGGCAGACGCCGCGAAATAGGCATCTGACCTCCTTCGAACCAGGTTTTGATCTTGTCGCCGGAACGCGAACGCTGGCCGTTCATGCCGCGGCATGCGGTCTTGCCGTGCGCTCCGCCGCGCCCGACCTTCTTGCGGTTCTTGCGGGAACCTTTTGCGTATTTCAAACTTGATAAATCCATTTTCGCCTCGACTGCTTGGTAGTTCGCTGACTGCCGACGACTAGGCCTTCTCGATTTCTTCCACTTCCACCAGGTGGGAAACGGCGTTGATCATTCCGCGAATGGACGGCGTATCGGCATGCACTACGCTATGATTCAACCGACGCAGCCCCAACGCCCGCACCGTATCCTTTTGATACTGCATTCGGCCGATCGTGCTGCGCTTCAAGGTGATCTTGAGCAACTTTTCTGCTTTCTGCTTTGCCATCGGATTGCTTCCTACAGATTATTCCTCCGCCTTTTTAGCGGCTTTGGGTTCGGTGTTGAACATCCGCATGATCGTCATATTGCGTTTGCGCGCCACGGATTCGGCGTCCATCATATTCTGCAGCGCCACCATCGTCGCTTTGACCACATTGTGCGGATTGGACGAACCGCGCACTTTGGTCAGCACATCTTTAATGCCCGCGGCTTCCATGATGGCACGGACGGCGCTTCCGGCAATCACACCGGTACCGGGCGAGGCCGGTTTGAGGAACACTTTACCGGCGCCGAACTTGCCCTCATATTCATGCGGAATGGTACCGTTGACGATCGGCACGCGCACCAGATTCTTTTTTGCGGCATCCGCGCCCTTGGCGATGCAGTCCGACACCTCATTGGCCTTGCCGAGACCCACGCCGACGATGCCGTTGCCGTTGCCGACAACGACTATGGCATTGAAACTGAACCGCCGACCGCCCTTGACGACTTTGGCGACGCGATTGACATGCACGACCTTTTCGGTCAGCTCCAATTCATTCGGATTGATTCTTTGAGAACGCTTAATGGCCATTCGACACCTTTATCCTTTGTCGCCTAGAAAATCAAACCGCCTTCCCGCGCACCATCGGCAAAAGCCTTGACGCGGCCGTGATAGAGATAACCTGCACGATCAAAGACGATTTTCTCGATATTTTTTTCCTTTGCAATTTTAGCAATCAGCTTGCCCGCCAACTTGGCCGCTTCAACCTTGCTCTTTGCCTTTGCCACTTGTTCGGCAATCTCCTTGCTCCGAGTGGACGCCGCAGCCAGAGTGATCTGACGAGTATCATCGATAATCTGGCCGTAGATGGCGCGATTGCTGCGGAAAACCACCAATCGCGGCCTCTCGGAGGTTCCGCGAATCTTTTTATGGATTCGCTTTTTCCGGCGTTCGCGCGCCAGCTGTTTGATTATGTTTTTGTCTGCCATGATGTTTGCTCTACAGTCCTTAGTCAGAGTTACAGTACCGAGTTCCTGTTATTTACCAGCCGACTTGCCCGCTTTGCGGCGCACCTGCTCGCCCGCATAACGGATGCCCTTACCTTTATAAGGCTCAGGCGGCCGCTGGGCGCGAATCTTGGCGCAGATTTGCCCGACCAACTCTTTGTCGATGCCGCGCACCACGATCACGTTGTTGCCCTCGGTAGCAAATTCGATCCCGGCGGGCGGCTTGATGAGAATATCATGCGAATAACCCAGCAGCAAAGCCAGATTTCGGCCTCTCATCTCGGCGCGATAACCGACGCCGACTATTTCCAACCTGCGCTCATATCCCTTGGTCACTCCCTCGATGGCATTGGCAATGAGCGTGCGATATAGACCGTGCAGAGAACGAAACGTCTTCGAATCGTCGGGCCGGCGGACCAACAGCTTGTCGCCCTCGCGCTGCAGAATCATCTGCGGGTGCACCCGAACGGCCAGCTCTCCTTTCGGCCCTTTGGCGGTCACCAAATTATCCTGCACGCTCAAAGTGACCGTTTCGGGAATGGGTATGGGTAATTTTCCTATTCGTGACACGATTGGCTCCTCGTCAAATGCATTCGCTGATTACCAGACGTAGCACAATACCTCGCCGCCGATCCCGCGTTTACGGGCATCCTGACTGGTCATAACGCCCTGCGAAGTGCTGAGAATGGCGATGCCGTAATTGTTAAAGACACGCGGCAGATTCTTGTGACCGACGTAGCGACGGTAGCCGGGCGTACTGACCCGCTTCAATCCGGAAATCACGCTTTCATTGTTCTCACCATAGCGCAGATAGATGCGAATGATGGACTGTTTGTTGTCCTGAATGATGATGTGATTCTGTATATAATTTTCTTCCTGCAAAATGCGCGTGATCTCCTTCTTCAGATTGGAGGCAGGAATGTCAACCTTGCGATGTTTTGCCCGCGTCGCATTTCTGATTCTGGTTAAATAATCTGCGATCGGATCCGTCTTTGACATTTATTTTCTCCCTAACAACTCAAAGTCGTGTTATTTTTCGACGTCTTGCAAAGTCTACCAGCTCGCCTTGACCAGGCCTGGAATTTTGCCTTCAAGGGCTAACTCGCGCAGACAAATACGGCAAAGACCGAATTTTCGGTAATAGCCGCGCGGACGACCGCACCTCGAACAACGATTGTGCTTTCTGACCTTAAACTTGGGCTCTTTTTTAGCCTTGTAGATCAAACACTTTCTAGCCAAGGGGACTCCTCTGTTGAAAAGTTACGCTTGTTTCTTTTTAACGAACGGGAGGCCGAATGCAGACAACAGCTCGTAAGCCTCCTCGTCGGTTTTTGCCGTCGTCACGATCGTAATATTCAAGCCGCGGATCTTGTCGATTTTGTCGTAGTCGATCTCCGGAAATACGATCTGTTCCTTTATGGAAAAATTATAGTTGCCGCGCCCGTCGAACTTGATCGGCAGGCCGCGAAAGTCGCGAATGCGCGGAATGGCGATGGTGATCAGACGATCGAAAAACTCGTACATCCGCTCGCGGCGCAACGTAACCATGGTGCCGATCGGCATGCCCGCGCGCAGCTTGAAATTAGAGATCGATTTCTTTGCCCGTCGCATGACCGGCTTCTGGCCGGAAATCTTCATCAAATCTTCCATCGCCGCGTCGAGCTGCTTGGGATTCTCGGTCGCCTCGCCCACGCCGATATTCAGGACGATCTTTTCCAATCGGGGTACCTGATGCACGTTCTTGTAATTAAACTTTTTCTGCATCAGGGGGATGATCTCCCGCCGATATTGCTCAATAAGCCTGGGAACGTATTTTTTTTCAGCCATGAGGTTAATCCGATCTCATCGTTTACTTGTTTACCAGCATTTCACCGCATTTTTTGCAGACGCGGACGCGGTTTTTGCGCCGGCGAATCTCATCGACGACCACCGTCTTTCCCATCCGCGAAGGCATATTGCATTTGGGGCAGATCACCATGACATTGGAGGCGTGAATCGGCCCCTCCTTTTCGATGATGCCTCCCTGCGGGTTTTGAGGATTCGGTCTGGTGTGCCTCTTGATGAAATTGACGCCTTCGACGATCACGCGCTGCTTGTCGGGAAAAACTTTGAGCACACGGCCTTTTTTGCCGCGATAGTTTCCCGACAACACAATCACCAAATCATTCTTTTTGACATGCATGGTTCGATCCGACCTTTCGAGATTTACAAAACTTCCGGCGCCAACGAAACGATCTTCATGAACTGTTTCTCGCGCAGCTCACGGGCAACCGGGCCGAAAATGCGCGTGCCCTTGGGCTCGCCGGCTTCGTTGATCAAAACGGCCGCATTGTCGTCGAAACGAATGTACGAACCGTCCTTGCGCCGTTTTTCGCGCACCGTTCGCACGATGACCGCCTTGCTTTTGTCGCCTTTTTTGATCGATGAATTCGGCAAGGCCTGCTTGACGGTGACAATGATAATGTCGCCCACCGACGCATAGCGCCGCTTGCTTCCGCCGAGAATGCGGATGCACATCACTTTTTTGGCGCCGGTATTGTCGGCCACATTGAGTCGCGTATATTCCTGTATCATTTCCGTATCCCTTCCGCTTGGGCTGACCGCTTATTTCGCCCGTTCAAGTATCTCGATGATGCACCAGCGTTTCCGTTTGCTCAAAGGCCTGCTTTCGATAATCTTGACCTTGTCACCTACGTGACTCTCGTTCCGTTCGTCATGAGCCATAAACTTGGAAGTCTTTTTGACGTACTTTTGATATAGCGGATGACGAACTTGACGCTCTACGGCAATCACACGGCTCTTGTCCATTTTATCGCTGGTGACGATGCCGATAATGACTTTTCTCTGACCTTGTCCCACAGGTTTTCTCCACTTACAAATTGCGTTAGGCGGTTTTGGTCTTCGCCAGCATGCGTTCGTGCAGTATGGTCTTCATGCGCGCAATGTCTTTGCGCAACGTGCGCAGCTTCATCGGATTGTCCAACTGATGCGTCGCATGCAGAAAACGCAGATTGCTCAACTCCTCGAGCGCATCTTCCAATTTGAGCTTCAACTCTTCGTCGTTGAGCTGACGAATTTCTTCTGCCTTCATTCGTTATTCTCCATGATCCGTTGAGCTGACAAACTTGGTTTTCATCGGCAGTTTGTGTGCCGCCAGCCGCAGCGCTTCGCGCGCCGTCTCCTCGGGAATGCCGTCCATTTCAAAAAGGATTCTTCCCGGTTTAACGACCGCCACCCAAAATTCCGGCGCGCCCTTGCCTTTTCCCATACGCGTTTCGGCCGGCTTTTTCGTCACCGGCTTGTCGGGGAAAATGCGGATCCATACTTTGCCGCTGCGCCGAACGAACCGCGTGACGGCAATACGTGCGGCTTCGATCTGCCTGGCCGTTACCCATGCCGGTTCAAGCGCCTTCAGACCGTACTGGCCGAAAGCCAGGCGCGATCCGCGCACGGCAACACCGGTCATGCGCCCGCGCTGTTGTTTACGATATTTGACCCGTTTTGGCATTAACATGACGCCGAATCTCCATCAAAATGACTATTTTTCCTGTTCCCTGAAAGGATCGCCGATGACTTCGCCCTTAAAGATCCACACCTTTACGCCGATCGTGCCGTAGGTGGTATAGGAGATGGCTTTGGCAAAGTCGATGTCCGCCCGCAGCGTATGCAAAGGCACTCTGCCCTGTTTGTACTGTTCGGTGCGCGACATTTCAGCGCCTCCCAGTCGCCCGGAACAGCAGATACGGATACCTTCGGCACCCATGCGCATGGCCGACATAATCGCCTTTTTCATGGCGCGGCGGAAAGATACTTTCCCCGCCAGCTGTGCGGCGATGTTTTCCGCCACGAGGGCAGCGTCCAATTCCGGCTGCTTGATTTCCTTGACATCCACCTTGATCTCTTTGCCGGTGATCCGCTGCAGCTCTTCCTTAAGCTTGTCAATTTCCGCGCCTTTTCGGCCGATCACAATGCCCGGCCGCGCCGTATGAATCAGGATGCTGATCTGCTTCGACGTCCGAGAAATGTTTATCTTGGAAATACTGGCGCGCTGCAGCCGATTTTGGATATATTTGCGAAGCATCAGGTCTTCGCTCAACTTTTCGGCAAAATTCTTTTCGTCGAACCAGAGAGAGTCCCAAGTGCGGATGACTCCCAGCCTAAAGCCGATAGGGTTAGTCTTTTGTCCCAAACCTTGCTCCTGTCAGTTATTTTTCCTTTTCCGCCACGACCACCGAAATATGACTGGTGCGTCGGCGGATCCGTACTCCGCGCCCCATGGAGGCGGCACGATATCGCTTCATCATGAAACCGCCGTCGATCCTCAGCTCCTTGATGTAAAGATCATCTGCATTGAGCTTGGAAGTTTCACGATTGAGCACGTTGGCGACCGCCGAACGAACCGCCTTTTCCAGCGGCAGCGAAGCAGCCGTATTACTGTAATGCAGCAGATTCAGCGCCTCCTCTACTCCCTTGCCGCGGACCATTTTGGCCACCCGCCGCAGTTTGTAGGGCGACATCCGAATCCATCTGGCATGCGCTTTTCCTTCCATCAGATCTATCTCCAAAGAGGTTTGCCGTTCTTAGCGCTTGGCTTTCTCAACCTTCTTACCGACATGGCCGCGGAATGTGCGCGTCGGCGCAAATTCGCCCAATTTATGCCCGACCATGTTTTCGGTTATAAACACCGGAATGAACTTGTTGCCGTTGTGTACGGCAATCGTATGGCCGATGAATTCCGGCGGTATCGTAGACCGTCTCGCCCAGGTTTTGATCACCTTTTTTTCATTGGCCGCATTTAGATCGTTGATCTTTTTGAGCAGCTTTTGATCAATATAGGGACCTTTTTTGATCGATCTTGCCATGTTCTCGCAATCCTATCTATTTTCTGCGTTTCACAATGAGAGCATCCGACGGTTTACGCCTGCGCGTCTTGTAGCCTTTGGTGGGTTTGCCCCAAGGCGTACACGGATGACGGCCTCCGGAGGTCTTGCCTTCGCCGCCGCCCATCGGATGATCGACCGGGTTCATCGCCACGCCGCGCACCTTCGGCCGACGTCCCAACCAGCGTGACCGTCCCGCCTTGCCGAGGCTGATGTTTTCGTGCTCGATGTTGCCGACCTGGCCGATCGTCGCGCGGCATTCCAACCGCACCATACGGACTTCACCCGAGGGCAGCCGCAGTTGAGCATAATTGCCTTCCTTGGCCATCAGCTGCGCATAGGCGCCGGCGCTGCGGGCAAGCTGACCGCCCTTGCCGATCTTCATCTCGACATTGTGCACCATGGTGCCGAGCGGAATCTTGCTCAGAGGCAGCGTGTTGCCGATATTGATATCGGCATTCTCGGAAGAAATAACCGTGTCGTTGACCTTTAAGCCCTGAGGCGCAATAATATAGCGCTTTTCACCGTCGACATAATTCAAAAGCGCAATGTAGGCGCTTCGATTGGGATCGTATTCGATCGACGCCACTTTTGCCGGGATGTCCACTTTATCGCGCTTGAAATCGATGATGCGATACATCCGTTTATGCCCGCCGCCGCGTCGGCGCGAAGTGATCCGACCCATGTTGTTTCGGCCTGCGCTCTTGGTCAGCGGCTCGAGGAGCGAGCGTTCCGGCTTGGTCCGCGTGATCTCCTCAAAAGAGGCAACCGTTTTAAAGCGCTGCCCCGGAGTGATGGGCTTGAATGTTTTAACCGCCATGAATCGTTCTCCTCAAACCTCAAGTCGTCTGAAAAAAGTCGATCTTTTCGCCTTCGCGCAGCGTCACGATCGCCTTTTTCCAATCCGGCCGCTTTCCGACCGTAAGGCCCCGCCGCGTATTGCGCCGTTTCAGCTTACCTTTGACTATCATGGTGGCGACTTTATCGACTTTGACATCAAATTTCTTCTCAACGGCGCGCTTGATATCGATCTTGTTTGCGTCCTTGCTGACGACAAAGCCGTACTTGCGCTCGGTCTCCTGAAGCTTGAGCATTTTTTCGGTCAGGATAGGCCGAAGCAAAATTTCATGATGGCTTTTCATTATGCTAACGCTTCCTTTAGTTTTTCAACAGCGCCTTCGGTGATTAACAATGTCTTGCAGTTCAACAGATCATACGTCGAGGCATCGGTTGCCTTGACCATGCGGAACGTTTTGATGTTCCGGCCGGCAAGCAGCATCGTCGGATCGTAATCCGGCAAAAGCATCAAAGTTTTCTGGTCGTACAAATTAAAGTTGCGCAGAAAACCGGCCACATGTTTTGTCTTTGGTTCCTCGAGCTTGAAATCCTCGACGATCTTGACCTGTTGCTCCTTAACCTTTTGCGATAGAACGGAGATTCTGGCCAGCCGCTTTACCTTTTTCGGCACCTTCATTTCGAAATCCTGCGGCTGCGGGCCGTGAACAGTGCCGCCGTGCCGCCAGATCGGCGAACGTGTCGAACCGGCGCGCGCCGTACCGCGCCCTTTCTGCTTCCAGGGTTTGCGGCCGCCGCCCGAAACTTCCGACCGGCCTTTGGTCTTGCGCGTACCCTGACGCATATTCGTCAGCTGCGCCTTTACCGCCAAATAAACCGCGTGTTCGTTCGGCTCGATGCCGAAAATCTCATCCGGCAGCGTTACGGTCCGTCCGGCGGGTGTACCTTCTTTGGTATAAACTTCCAGTTCCATATCTCGCTACTTTCTGATTAGAACATACCCGTTTGCGGCACCAGGAACAGCGCCTTTAACGACGATAATGTTGTTTTCCGCGTCGACTTTGAGAATTTCGAGATTGCGCACGGTTACCGTATCCCCGCCCATGCGTCCCGCCATGCGCAGGCCTTTAAAGACGCGGGAAGGGAATGAGGACTGTCCCAACGAACCCGGGGCCCGCAGACGATCGCTTTGACCGTGCGTTTTGGGACCGCCGCCGAAATGATGCCGCTTGACGACGCCGGCAAATCCCTTGCCTTTGCTGGTACCGGTCACTTTGACCTTTTCGCCTTCCTTGAAAATATCCGCCTTGATGCTTTGTCCCAACTGCAGCGGCTCCGGGCTTTCAAAATCCCTGAATTCCCGCAGAATCTTGAAAGGCTTGAGACCGGCTTTGGCTGCATGGCCTTTTTCGGGCTTGTTGGCCGATTTCTCGCGCTTTTCGTCAAAGCCGAACTGCACGGCGTTATAGCCGTCCGTTTCGACGGTCTTGATCTGCGTAACGTAGCAGGGACCGGCCTCGATAACCGTTGCCGCGGTCGCGTTTCCGGCCTTGTCGAAAATTCTCGTCATTCCGAGTTTTTTGCCAATGATTCCGCGCATGTAACTTCCACAAGTTTTAAGTACAAGAAAAAGGGTCAACCCATCATCAGACTTTGATCTCGACATCCACGCCGGCCGGCAGCTCGAGCTTCATCAGGGCATCGACCGTTTTCGGATTGGAATTGAGAATGTCGATCACCCGTTTGTGAATGCGGGTCTCGAACTGCTCACGCGACTTTTTGTCGACGTGCGGCGAACGGTTCACCGTGTAGACCGAGCGCTCCGTCGGCAAGG
Source organism: candidate division KSB1 bacterium (assembly GCA_034505495.1). Taxonomy (NCBI): domain Bacteria; kingdom Pseudomonadati; species Candidatus Zhuqueibacterota bacterium. The sequence continues at coordinate 90,576 of JAPDQV010000008.1, forward strand.
GGATCGGTCCGGAGACCATCGCATTCGTACTCTTGGCCGTCCGAATGATCTTTTCCGTCGAGGAATCGATCAGTCGATGATCGTAAGCCTTTAGTTTAATTCTTATTTTTTGACCCGACATCTAGTCTTCTCCACTTCTTGCTGTCTTTTTATTTGAGGATCTTGGTCACCACACCGGCGCCGACCGTACGTCCGCCCTCGCGAATGGCAAACCGCAAGCCCTCTTCCATCGCAATCTCCGTGATCAGCTCAGCCTCGATCCGCACATTGTCCCCAGGCATCACCATCTCCACCCCCTCAGGCAACTTCACCGTCCCCGTCACGTCCGTCGTCCGAAAATAAAACTGCGGACGATACCCGTTGAAAAACGGCGTGTGCCGACCACCTTCCTCCTTGCTCAATACGTACACCTCCGCCTCAAACTTGGTATGCGGCGTGATCGAACCAGGCTTCGCTATCACCATCCCCCGCTCCAACTCGTCCTTGTCCACTCCCCGCAACAACAACCCCGCATTGTCACCCGCCTGACCCTCGTCCAACAACTTGCGGAACATCTCAATGCCCGTCACCACCGTCTTCCGATGAACCCCCAATCCCACGATCTCAACCTCGTCCCCCAACCGCACTACCCCGCGCTCTATACGTCCCGTCCCCACCGTGCCGCGCCCCGTGATCGAAAACACATCCTCAACAGGCATCAAAAACGGCTTGTCTATCGCCCGAACCGGCGTCGGTATGTAACTGTCAACCGCATCCATCAACTCCGCTATCGGCTTCCACTCATCACCACTAAAATCACCCGCCAAACCCTTGTTCATCGCCAATAACGCCGACCCCTTTATGATCGGTATCTCATCCCCGGGAAACTCGTACTTGCTCAAAAGCTCCCGTACCTCCAACTCCACCAACTCCAACAACTCCGGATCATCCACCTGATCCACCTTGTTCATAAACACCACGATCGACGGCACATTCACCTGACGCGCCAACAATATGTGCTCACGCGTCTGCGGCATCGGACCATCCGCCGCACTCACCACCAATATCGCCCCGTCCATCTGCGCCGCCCCAGTAATCATGTTCTTGATATAGTCCGCATGTCCAGGACAATCCACATGCGCATAATGACGCTTCTCCGTCTCATACTCCACATGCGCCGTGTTGATCGTAATCCCGCGTGCCTTCTCCTCCGGCGCATTGTCAATCTCATCATACTTCTTCACCTGCGCCAACCCCCGATTCGCCAAATACATCGTGATCGCCGCCGTCAACGTCGTCTTGCCGTGATCCACGTGCCCGATCGTCCCTATATTCACATGCGGCTTCTTCCGCTCAAACTTCGCCTTCGCCATTTCTTTAATCCTCCAAACTTGATGGTGACATTGGTTGATTTTCGAGCCCACGACCAGGATTGAACTGGTGACCTCATCCTTACCAAGGATGTGCTCTACCGACTGAGCTACGTGGGCGCTCATTTGAGCGGGAGACGGGACTCGAACCCGCGACCAACAGCTTGGAAGGCTGTGACTCTAGCCTACTGAGTTACTCCCGCCATTGATTGGATTAAAAAAATATCGGCTCAGTTTCAAATAATAATCCGAGACCGATACTGATAACCCAATTGCTCGTGGTGAGGGGAGGATTCGAACCTCCGAAGGCTTCGCCGGCAGATTTACAGTCTGCTCCCTTTGACCGCTCGGGAACCTCACCGCAACTGCTCTAGAGCCACCAGCAGGATTTGAACCCGCGACCGACTGATTACAAATCAGCCGCTCTACCAGCTGAGCTATGGTGGCGTACAAATCCCAGAGTGCTTTAAAGCCTCATAATTTAGCAATTTTAGCTGAAAAATCAAGTTCTTTTTTTATTAACTTTATTTTTACTGCAAAAATCGCCACTCTGATCCGCTCGGCGTATCCTGAATTTCAACCCCCAGCTCCTGCATTTTTTGCCGGATTTCATCAGCCAAAGCAAAATTTCTCTCGCGTCGCAAACGGGCGCGCATGTCGACCAACAGATTGATGAACGGTTCGGCGGCTACCAAGCTCTGCCGCTGCTTCGGAAGGATGCCCAAGACATCTCCAGCCAAAGAATCGAATTCGCTCTTTAGCGTCATCAAAGAAGCCTCGGTCAGACTGCTGCCGATCAAAATGTTGATCATTTTGGAAAACTCGAACAGCACGGCGATGGCCGAAGGGGTGTTAAAATCGTCATTCATAGCCTCGATAAACTTGCCCTGCATTTCCCGACATCTCGCTATGACGTCTTCCGAGGCTTCGCCTTTAGGCGCGTGGCGCAGCGCCTTATCCAGCATTGCCGCCGTGTTTTGCAGTTTTTCCAGCCCCTGCGCGGCCGAAGCAACAGCCGAGTCGCTGAAATCAACCGGACTGCGGTAATGGCTTTGCAAAATGAAAAAGCGAACCTGCTCGCCGGTAAACTTTTCCAGCGCTTGAGCAATGGTGGTAAAATTCCCCAAGGACTTGCTCATTTTGACGCCGTCCACCAGAACCATATTATTGTGCATCCAATAGCGGACAAACGGTTTGCCCGTGGCGGCTTCGCTTTGCGCGATTTCGCATTCGTGATGGGGAAATTGATTCTCCATGCCGCCGCCGTGGATATCAAAAGTCTCGCCGAGATATTTCATGGACATGGCGGAGCATTCGATATGCCAGCCTGGGAATCCTCGCCCCCACGGACTTTTCCACTGCATGATATGTTCCGGCTCCGCCTTTTTCCATAAAGCAAAATCGGCCGGATGACGCTTGGCTTCGATGATCTCCAATCGAGCGCCGGCCATTTGTTCCTCTACTTTGCGGCCGGAGAGTTTACCGTATTCGGGAAATTTCGAAATATCGAAATAGACCGATCCGTCTACCTCATAAGCGAAACCTTTGCTCAATAGCATTTCGATCAGCTCGATTTGCTCGGGGATATGACCGGCCGCATGGGGAGAAATATCGGGCCGCAAAACGTTGAGCGCATCCATGGCGTCGAAATAAGCGCGGGTATAGCGCTCTACCAATTCCATCGGCTCGAGCCGCTCGCGCTGTGCGCCTTTCAGGATGCGGTCTTCGCCGGAATCCAGCAAGTGGCCGACATCGGTGATGTTTTGCACATAACGCACCCGATATCCGAGAAAACGCAGATAACGCACCACCACGTCAAAGCTTACATAGCTTTTTGCATGGCCGATATGGGGATAATCGTAAACCGTGGGGCCGCAGACATACATATGAACGCGGCCTGGAACCAGAGGCACAAACTCTTCTTTCGTTCTGGCCAGACTGTTATAAATTTTTAGCGCCATTCAGCAGTCACCTTCTTTTTGGATCAAGACCACGGCGTGAGCGGCAGCGCCTTCCTCTCTGCCTGTAAATCCCAAACGTTCAGTTGTCGTCGCTTTAATCGAAACACAATCCGTCTCGATCGCGCAGGCTGCAGCAATGTTTTTGCGCATCTGTTCTACAAAAGGCGCAACTTTCGGACGCTGCAGCACCAAAGTCGTGTCGATATTGACGACCCGCCAGCCGAGTTTGGCAAGCTTTGCAACAGTTTCGCGAAGCAAGGCAAGGCTGTCTGCATCCTTGTAACGATCATCGGTGTCGGGATAGTGTCGACCAATGTCGCCCAAGGCGGCGGCGCCGAGCAGCGCGTCGCTGACGGCATGACAGAGTACGTCTGCATCCGAGTGGCCGGCCAGCCCTTGATGATGCGCAATTTCCACCCCGCCGAGGATCAGTTTCCTGCCCGCGGCAAATGGGTGAACGTCAAATCCGTGTCCGATGCGAAACTTCATGCGTCAACAAAACCTCGGCTAACAGCAGATCTTCGGGTGAAGTGATTTTGATATTCCGCCACTCGCCCTCCACTACGGCGACGGGCTCGCCCAGCCGTTCGACCAGCGCAGAGTCGTCGGTGCTGAAAAATCCGTCTTGAAGTGCGACCTGATAAGCTCGACGAATCAATTCGATTCGAAAGGTTTGCGGCGTCTGCGCCTGAACCAGTTGCGCGCGGTCAAGGGTCTCGAGCTTCTGCGGACCGCACAGCCGTTTAATCGTGTCCTTCGGCGGCAACGCGGTTACGGCGGCGCCGAACTCTGCCGCAGCCCGGACGTTCTCGGCAAGAATCCTTTCGCTGACGAAAGGACGCACGCCGTCGTGAATCATGACGATTTCCGTCGCCGGAGAAACGGCATCCAATCCGGCCAGCACGGATTGATACCGTTCCTCACCGCCGCCTACGATTTTCGCCGCTTTACGAATTTGCCATTCGTTGCGAATAACGCTTTCCCAGGATGCAACAAGGCGTAGCGGGAGGACGCAAATTATCTCGTCGATCAGCCGGCAGGCGTCGAATTTTTCCAGAGTGTACTGAAGAATGGGCTTGTCGGCGATGCGGAGAAACTGCTTTGGCGTAGAACTTCCGATTCGCCTGCCGACTCCGCCTGCGACGATAACTGCCGAGACGAACACGCGACCCGCCTACAAAATCAGCATGGCATCGCCGTAGCTGTAAAACATGTACTTTTCGCGAATGGCCTTTCGGTAGGCCTTGAAAATAAAATCGCGACCGGCGAATGCGCAGACCAGCATGAGCAGAGTCGAGTTCGGCAGATGGAAATTAGTAATCAGATGATTGACGATCTTGAAATCGTAGGGAGGATAGATAAACTTGTCCGTCCAGCCGCGCGCGGGTTTGGTCAGCCGCTCAGAGGTGACGCTGGTCTCCAACGCCCGCACGACGCTGGTCCCTACGGCGATGACATGCTTTTTATTGCGCATGGTTTCGTTAATCATTTCGGCAGCCTGGGGGCTGATTTCGTAATATTCGGAATCCATTTTGTGGCGGCTGAGGTCTTCGACTACAACCGGCCGGAAGCTGCCGAGTCCCAAATGGACAATGATACGCGCGATCTTGACGCCTTTTTGCTCGATACGCTGAAGCAGCTCCTCGGTAAAATGCAGTCCCGCCGTCGGAGCGGCTACGGCGCCGCGCACTCGGGCATAGACGGTCTGATAGCGCTCCTTGTCGATCGGCTCAGGTTCGCGCTTGATGTAGGGCGGCAGCGGCGATTTACCAAGCTCTTCCACCAGCTCGTACAGGTTTTCAGTATTGTTGAAACGGACGACTCTGCCGCCGGACACGGTGTTGTCGATCACATCGCATGTCAGCACGTTTCCGATGGAGAGCCGGTTGCCGACGCGTACCTTGCGCGCCGGTCGCACCAATACTTCCCACAAACCCTGCTCCAGTTCGCGCAACAGAAACACTTCGACTTTGGCGTCGGTTTTGTCTTTGGTGCCTTCCAATCGGGCGGCAAAAACCTTTGTTTCGTTGACGACCAGGCAATCCCCTGGTTCCATGTAATCGATAACATCCTTAAAGATACGCTCTTCGATCGACTCATCGGCACGATTCAGAACCATCAATCGGCATTCGTCGCGCTTGTCGCTGGGATACTGCGCAATCAGCTTTTCCGGCAGGTTGTACTTGAAATCAGATAATTTCATCGCTTCCTCACCTCCGTTTTGCAAAGAATGAACGGCTGCCTCTACTCGGCCGCAAACAGATCGCTTTGCGGCTCTTTTCTTTTTCTCTTGAAATGTCGAAAGGCCAAATCGGTTGCGGTTCTGCCGCGGGGCGTCCGCTGGAGAAAGCCTTCCTGAACGAGATAGGGCTCGTAAACTTCTTCGATGGTGTCGCTTTCTTCACCGATCGCCATGGCCAACGTATTCAGTCCCACAGGCCCGCCGCCGAATTTGTCGATGATGCACAGAATGATGCGCTTATCCATTTCATCGAGTCCGCCTTCATCCACGTCCATTCGCCAGAGGGCATCGCGGGCAATTTCGAGGGTAATGCGCGAACAGCCGGCGATCTGGGCAAAGTCGCGGACCCGGCGTAAAAGCCGATTGGCGATGCGCGGCGTGCCGCGGGAGCGGCGAGCGATTTCCAATGCTGCATCTTCATCTATCTCGATGCTCAAAATGCGGGCCGAACGGGTGATGACCCGCTGCAGCTCATCCGGCTTGTAAAAATCGAGCCGAAAGACCACGCCGAAACGGGCGCGAAGAGGAGAGGTGATCAATCCTGCGCGGGTTGTGGCGCCCACCAGGGTGAATTTTGGCAGCTTGAGCTGAACCGATCGCGCGTTGGCGCCTTTGTCGATAATAATGTCCAAAGTGAAATCTTCCATGGCCGGATAGAGATACTCTTCGATGACGCGGTTCAGGCGATGGATCTCGTCGATAAAGAGCACGTCGCGCTCGTTGAGATTGGTCAGGAGTCCGGCCAGATCCGCCGGCCGTTCCAGCGCCGGTCCTGAGGTGACCCGCAGGTTGCTGCCCATTTCGCGGGCAATAATGCCGGCCAGCGTGGTCTTGCCCAATCCCGGCGGTCCGTGAAAGATGACGTGGTCGAGCGGTTCACGCCGTTCGAGGGCGGCGCGAATAAAAACGCTCAAGTTGGCTTTGAGCTTTTCCTGGCCGATGAACTCGCTCAAACGCAAAGGACGCAGAGCGGCGTCCAGTTCGCGATCGCCCGCTAAAGGTTCCGGATCCGTGGCACGAAAAGTTTTATCGCCGGTCATGAATTAGGCTCCGCGCAGCGCATTGCGAATCAGCTCTTCAACCGACGCCTCTTTGCCGAGTTGAGCTGCAGCTTTTTGGACTAAAAGCTCGGCTTCCTTGCGGTTGTAACCAAGCGCCGTCAACGCCGCTGCAGCCTGCTCGAACAACTCGCTTTTTACAGGCGCAGCCGTTTCTTTGACACCGCCGTCGCGCACTTTGTCTGCCGCGCGCAGTTTGAGGTCGAGAATCAATCGCTGCGCCGTCTTTTTTCCTACCCCTTTGATGCGGCTTCGTCGCCGTCGGCAATCCATTTATAGATCTGTTCGACGGAAGAATTGCTGAGCATTGTCAATGCCAGCCGCGGTCCAATGCCGCTGACGCTCAGGAGATCTCGAAACAGGTCGCGTTCTTCCAGGGTAAAAAATCCATAAAGGGCCAGCAGGTCTTCACGCACGTAAAGATGGGTGAGAAGCTGCACCGGTTCGCCCTTGGCCGGCAGCTGTTCAAATGTGGAAATCGGTATCTGCAGCTCGTAACCGATGCCGCCGGATTCGATGATTGTATGAGTCGGTTGTTTATCTATCAAAACGCCGCGCAAAAAGGCAATCATGGCCAAGGTCGTTTAAAGGTTCAACGCAGACGCTGCGCGTGGCAAAACGCCACCGCCAAGGCGTCGGAGGCGTCGGTCGGCATATCGTTCAGCGACAAATGAAGGAGTTCCGCCACCATTCTCTGGACTTGTTCCTTCGAAGCCGCTCCGTAACCGGTCAAAGCCTGTTTGACTTCTTTGGGCGAATATACGGCCACCGAAAGACGAGCGTTGACGGCGGCAATCATAGCGGCGCCGCGCGCCTGGCCCAGCTTTAAAGCCGATTGGATATTGGGTCCGTAGAAAACATCTTCAAAGGCGGCGTGGGAGGGCTTGTATTTATCGATGAGCCCGTTAATGCCGTCGTATATGGTTTTAAGTCTAAATTCCAAAGCTTCGGTGGGCGACGAAACAACCGTCCCGTAATCGATGCATCGTATGGTTTCGTTCACCCGCTCAACAATGCCGTAGCCGGTAGCCGCCAGTCCGGGATCAATTCCCAAAATAATCATCACGCGTTCATAGCTTCCATCGTCTTTTCGTCGATGTCGAAATTGGAAAAGACGTTTTGGACATCGTCATGCTCCTCGAGCACGTCCATAAGCTTGAGCACCTGTTCGGCCTGCTTTCCTTCCAAGTGAACCGTGGTGGTCGGTTCCATGGTGACTTCGGCCGACTCTATGGCGATGCCTGCTTTTTCCAGCGCCGCTTTAACCGTTTCCAACGCGGTCGGCGATGTGAGAACGCGGAAGGTTCCGTCATCTTTTTGGATGTCGTCGGCGCCTGCATCGAGGGCGGCCACCATGAGATCATCTTCCGTAACCGCATCGGCCGAGATGGTAATGACTCCG
>JAPDQV010000008.1:98597-110612 GCA_034505495.1 candidate division KSB1 bacterium
ACGCTGCCGGTTTCGCCGAGGTTGCCGCCGTGCTTGGAGAGCAGGTGACGAATCTCGGCTACCGTGCGGTTTTTATTGTCGGTTACGGCCTCAATATAGATGGCGACTCCGCCGGGTCCGTATCCTTCATAAGTCACCTCTTCATAAGCCACACCGGGAAGCTCACCGGTTCCTTTTTTAATTGCGTTTTCAATATTTTTGGCCGGCATGTTGGCCGCTTTTGCAGCGGCAATAGCGGTGCGCAGCCTCGGATTCGCGTTTTCGTCCCCACCGCCGTTTTTCGCAGCGATGGTGATTTCCCGAATCAATCGCGTAAACAGGCGCCCTCTTTCGGCGTCCTTTGCCCCCTTTTTGCGCTTAATAGTTGCCCATTTGGAATGACCGGACATACTTCCTCCTCGAAATGTTCAAAGTCGCGAGCCGTTTTTGCACAATCGGTTCGGACCTGTCAGCAGATTTTTTCAGCGTCGGAATATATGAAAAAAAGATGCCGATTCCAAGTGAAATATCGGCCTAACTGATGAAAATGCTTGCGTTTGCAGAGGATTACGGCTTGGTTGGTTGAGTGATGCCTTTATCCGTTTCCAAATTTTTCTTTTTGATTTTGGAACGCACGACCCAGGCGTCCGTGAAGCCCATGGCGATTGCCTTTTCCTGCAAAAGAACGGCTTCGTAGCGCGATCGAAAGTCCCCCACACGTATTTTATAGTAAGGATCGTGAAACTCGCGATAGACTTGCTCATCAAAGCTCAGCACGGCATTGCGCAGTACGGCGCGGGCTTCTTCTTCATCCCGTGTCGATATCAGCTGCACGCGATAGCCTTCGATCTCTTCTTCATCGGCAGCAGCCGAGCCTTTGCCTGCCGACGCAAGCAGTTCCTCCGGCGTTACTTTGCGCACGGATGAAAAAGAGTTTTCGGCAGGCGCGGGGAAAGAAAAATCCGTGATGGTCAAGGGATCGAACGACTCGTCCTGAACCGTCGAAACCGGCTTTTCCGCCGCCGGTTGAACCTGAATCTCTTTCGAGGATGCACAGGCCAGCAGGATCATTCCGCAGACCCAAATACAAGATTGCCGCATTTTCATCCTTCTCCTGACTTTTCTCTAAAAGTTAGGCAACAGAATGAAAATAAGCAATACGATTTCCACGGCGAAATTGTGCTTGCATTTCACTTTTCGGAACCTTATGTTTTATTAGAAATCAGAGCGGGACGATGATCGCTGAAAACAACAAAATATCCTTGCAAATCCGATCAACTGCTCCGGCGACGCAGCGGAATGCTCGCCTGATTTGTCTGCATTCGACAAGGCCGGAAAGGCGACCTCATCTTCTACGCCTTTGACAAGCCCCCAAAAATCCTTATTTTTCCAACTGCAATTTGCAAATTTTCTAACCGGAGGGCCTGATGAAAGATAGAGCCGTTTCGTGGCAACAATTTGAAAAACGAAAATTTCCGCTCGTTGAGGTGGAAGAGCCCAATCTCCTCCGCGAAATCTTTCCCTATTCGGAAGTGCCCAAGACGATCTTTGACGGCGTCACGGTTGATGCAAGGCCGGCCGATGAAATTTGGATCACCGATACAACTTTTCGCGACGGCCAACAGGCGCGTACTCCCTTTACGGTAGAACAAATTTCTAGGCTTTTCGATCTCCTGCATCGTCTTTCGGGTCCGAACGGCATCATCAGACAATCCGAGTTTTTCATCTATTCGGCGCGCGACCGCGAGGCATTGGAAGAGGTTCGCAACAAGGGTTACAGATACCCCGAAGTGACGGCCTGGATTCGCGCCAACGCCAAAGATTTCGAATTGGTCAAGCAGGTCGGCCTCAAGGAAACGGGCATTTTGACTTCGATTTCGGACTATCATATCTTTCTCAAATTCAATAAAACGCGGCGACAGGTGCTCGATCAATTCATGTCGATCGTTCAGGCGGCTGCCGATGCCGGTCTGGAGACCGTTCGCTGCCATTTTGAGGACATTACGCGCGCGGACTTTTGGGGTACGGTCATGCCGTTCGCCGAAGAATTGATGCGTTTCTCGGCCAAAAGCGGCCTGCGCATCAAGCTGCGGTTGTGCGACACCATGGGTTACGGCCTTCCCTACCCCACGGCGGCCCTGCCGCGCTCGGTGCAGAAGATGATCTTTTATCTGCAGCGCGAACTTGGAATTCCTTCGGAAAATCTCGAATGGCACGGCCATAACGATTTCCACAAGGTGCACATCAACTCGGTGACGGCCTGGCTGTCCGGCTGCTCGGCGGTCAACGGCGCGCTTTTGGGGCTGGGCGAGCGGACCGGCAACTCGCCGATCGAAGCGCTGGCCATCGAATACGCTTCGCTGACCGGTTCGCCGAACGGTATGGATTTGAGCGCCATCACCGACATCGCCGAATATCTGCGCAGCATCGGCATGCAGATTCCGGCCAATTATCCCTTTGTCGGCGAACGGTTCAACGTGACTATGGCGGGCATCCATGCCGACGGCATGATCAAAAACGAAGAAATCTACAACATTTTCGATACGGCCAAGATTCTAAACCGGCCTTTGGGCGTCAGTATTACCGACCGCTCGGGCATCGCCGGCGTCGGCTTTTGGGTCAATCAACAGCTGGCCAAGATGGGCAAGCCGCCGGTCGACAAACGCAATCCCAAGATTGCCGCCATCTTTGAATGGATCGAAGAGGAATATGCTCAAGGCCGTATTACCAGCATCTCGCATGAAGAGATGATGGCTCAATTCAGGCTTCATTTCCCAGAGGTTTTCGATCATGAATGAAGCTGAAGCCGATCAGGAAGAGCAGCGCATTTCCAGACCGGAAGCTGTAGACAAGCTCTTTGTCTACGGCTCCTTGGCTCACGACGAAAACCTGCAGCTTTTGACGGGGCGAAAGTTTCCCTCCAAAGACGCGATTCTATTGAACCACCGCCGCATCGCGCCCAAGAACAGCTTTGCGTTTGCCGTCTACTGGCGCGGCTATTCGATGCGCGGACGGCTGCTTTTTTCCGTGCCGCCGGAGATTATCCGTAAATTGGACGAGTACGAGGGTGAAGGTCATCTCTACGTCCGGCGCCTTGGACTCGTTCGTTCTGGGAATGAAACGCACCGGGCATGGGTCTATCGCGGCAAGGTCAATGCGATCAAATCTTACATTAAAAAAGGCTACGAGGAGAGAGACCGAATCGAAGAATTTGTCGAAAAGAACGTTGCCCGCTACCTGGAGCAAAAGGCGGATCATTTCATCGGTTATGAACGGGAGCAGTTGGCCGTCAAGGTAACCAAAGAGCTCCTCTCCGAAGAGGTGCACAGTCTTTTGCGGCAGTATTTCCGCCAAGTCGGGCTGCCGTCGTTCATCATCAAGCACGAAATCGAAAAAGCGAGCATTCCCCGCCTCAATTGGCTTAAAGAAGACACAACGGCGCAGCGCTACGCCGACAATTACATGCGGCTGGCAATCGGATTTATGATCTTTAATCAGCTGGAAGAAAAGTTCCGCACCGACTATCGCAAGTACGTCAAGGTTTCCGACGCCTATTACATGCACACGCTTTCCGCCTTGATGGCGCTCAAACTTCTCGTTGACTACCATCAGAGCCTTGAGTCGGCATTGGCGCAGTTGGGCGTCGACCGCTGGGACCCCAACATGCTGTACAGCGATTATGCCGCCGCGGCGATTTTCATTGCCGATGAGCTCTACACTCGATCCAAACCCCAATACATCGTCGATTGGGTCAAGAGCAATCGGCATCCCGGCGCCGTGCCGATGGGCGCCGAATTAGAGTTTTCCAATCTGGGCTATAAAACCATCGGGGCACGGGCGCACGAAGATCCGCAGTTCGACGCATTTTATTATTTCTATGATTTCGATCTCATGCGGCGCGGCTGGAAGTTGGGAGCTCACGTTGACGATCACGGATTTCTGACCTCCGCCAACACCCGCACGCGCGGCTTTCTGGAATTGGCCTTCGGGCGTTATAAACTGCTCGGCGACGTTTCCAAGCCTGCTACGCAGGACGCCTGGGTACTGTCGCAGATCATCGACTTGGCAGTGCGGTTCGTCAACATTCGTCCGCACAGCCTCCATCTCAGCTACAGCGCCTCATCGCCCGATGACTTTCGACCGCTGGAGGATCTTGACCCTTACCTTTGTCTGCTGATCCTCGGCGGCGACCTGCGCGAAGACGACCACGGCATTCTGCGGGAAATGCGCATCTATCACGGCGAAATCCTTAGCCAGGAAGGCAGCGTCATTTTCTCGCGACTCAATCGTCATCATAAGCATCCCGAAGACTCTTCCTGGTCGTTCGTTATCGAGTATCAATTCCCGCGCTTGTATTATGATTATGATTATCAGCCGATCATTCTGGCCCTCAAAGGATTTCAGCTCAGCGTCAATCCGTATCCGTTGAAAGGCTGTCGACGCGTCGAGCAAGGCGGATACGGGCCGGCTGTTGAAAAGGCTTTAAAGAAATGGGCGCAGCATCCGACCGCCGTTTCACAAGGCAGCCTCGATCATTTTTTGGCGAAAATAGAAGAGGGCTTGTCCCGCGAAGCGGAGCTGCTGCAGAACGAAGCCTATCGGCGCTACTCCATGCGCATCCTGGCGCGCATCGAGGAAAGGCTGAAACGTCGAAACATGAGAATTGCTCAATACCATGAACAAAACAAAAGAGAAGCTGTTGCAGATTCTGCGTCGGAATTTTGACCAGACCGTGAAGCGCATCTGCAATCGTCTGCAAAAAATTCGGCCTTCGCATTACGAAATCATCGATTTCGAGCGGCATCAGGAACGGGAAGAAGAGTTCCTCAATTTGATCTGCAACGCCCTGGAAAAAGATGATTTGGATTCGCTGAAAAAGTATATGGCCGAATTGGCAAACATTCGTCACAACGAAGGCTATACGCTGGAAGAGGTGCAGAAGGCGCTGGACGCCATCGAAGAAGAGCTGTGGCAGACGATCAGCCGCAGCGGCGAACCCTGCGAAGAAATCGTTGCGATGCTGCACGAAATGAACCGGCTGATGGTCTGCATGCGTAATCAGTTTGCCGTCTCGTATGCCGCCAAGCAGGTCGACGTGCAGAAACGCATGGCCCGCCTCAAGGAACGCTTTTTCATCTACCGCCACGACCGCAAAGACCTCGAATCACAGAATCTCGAGTAACATTTAAATTTTAGTTTTTCTCTTGCGCTTTTTTTCCTATATTCGCGCGCAAATTCCGAAACCAGGGCACAAAGCTCTTTTTACCCATCTTGCGAGGTAACCATGAACGAAGAACTGATCGAAAAAGCAGCCCGCCATTTTGCCGATCTGGTGCGCTCGCAGTTGGAACGCGTCGAACGGATGAAGGCAGCCGAAGACTGGATCGATTATTCCAAGCTCAAACCGCTCATCATCGGTTTCTGTTGGGGGGACGGCATCGGACCGATCATCTCGCAGGAAACCGAGCGCGTTCTCCAAGTCCTTTTGGCGGATGAAATACGCAGCGGACGCGTTGAATTTCGCCGCATCGAAGGTTTGACCATCGAAAACCGCGTCAAGCACATGAAGGCGATTCCGGACGATGTGCTGGCCGAACTAAAGTCCTGCCACGTCATTCTCAAAGGTCCGACGACGACGCCGGAGAAAGGCGGTCCGTACCCCAATATCGAGAGCGCCAATGTAGCCATGAGACGCGAGCTCGATTTGTTCGCCAACGTGCGCCCGGTCAAGGTGCCGAAGGAAGGCATCGATTGGGTCTTTTTCCGCGAAAATACGGAAGGCGAATATGTGCTGGGCAGCCAAGGCATCATGGTCAGCGACGATGCGGCATTCGACTTTAAGGTCATTACCCGCCAAGGCTCGGAGCGCATCATACGCATGGCCTTTGAATATGCCAAGAAGAACGGCATCAACAACGTGACGGTCGTTACCAAGGCCAATGTCGTCAAGACGACCGACGGGTTGTTTCTGGAAGTCGCCGGTCAGGTGGCGAAAGACTATCCCGACATTTCCTGGGAAGGCTGGTATATCGACATTATGACCGCCAAGCTGATCGATCCCAAGCGCCGCACTCAGTTCCGCGTTCTGGTCATGCCGAATCTTTACGGCGACATTCTGACCGATGAGGCGGCGGAAATCCAAGGCGGCGTCGGTACGGCGGGCAGCGCCAACATCGGCAAGCGCTACGCCATGTTCGAGGCGATTCACGGCTCGGCGCCGCGCATGATCGAAGAGGGACGCGGCCAATATGCCGATCCCTCCAGCCTGATCAAGGCGGCGGCCATGATGCTCAATCACATCGGTTTTGTCGAAAAGGCGAAAAAGCTGGAGATGGCGCTGGAAATCTGCACCCAATTCGAGAAAAAGCTGGTCATCACCGGCCGCGACACCGGCGCCACCGGACGCGAATTTTGCGATTATATCCTCGAAACTTTGCAGGCAAAGGATTTGGAGGAAAAATACCGCGCTTTTATTGCCGGCTGAGTGCCGGGGTGTTGCGGGACAACAACACAGCGCCGCTGCGGCGCTCATCAACCCGCATACCCCATTAGCAAAGACATAGGGCAGCCGAATTTATCCGGCTGCCCTTTTTATTTCAAAAGAACGAGCTTTCGAACTAGGACACAGTGACCGGACTCCAAGCGATATAAATAAACGCCGCTGGGCAAGAGCGGGGCTTCCCACACGAGCTTGTATTCTCCGGCATCGAGAAAGGAATTGACTAGGGTCGCTGCTTCTCTGCCTAAAAGATCATAAACCCGCAGCGAGACTAGGCCGGCTTTAGGCATGGCAAAAACGATGGTCGTGGACTGGTTGAACGGATTGGGAAAATTTTGGTCCAAGCGAAAAGCCTGGGGTACATCACCCAAAGAGGACAAGGCGCTCAGTACCGCACCGGTCTGCGGCCAGAAACCGGATGCAACGGCATGGACCTCGCCACTGCCTCTGCCGACTATGGGTTGTCCAAGGGTACCCTGAAGTCGCCGGCTGCCGGTCAAAGCTGCGCCGCCGTTGCCGAACACGGAGAATTTGACGGCGTGCTGCGTCCAACCGAAAGCAGACAAAATGAACAGCAGAATAAAAAGCTTGCTCAATCTCACAAATCCTCCTACCGGCCGGCGCCGCTTTCGAGTCGTTCCAATCGCTGCTGCAGGCGCTCGATCGTCTGCTGCTGCTCTTTTACGGCTTCAATGAGAAGGGCCACGAGCCGTGCGTAATCGAGTGCTTGGACCTCGCCGTCGTTTGCATCCCGTGAAACCACCTCCGGAACAACTTCGGCAACCTCTTCGGCGATGAGACCGATGTCTTGTCGGCCGTCGGTCTTCCACTCGAACGCAACTCCCCGCAGACGCGCAACCTTGGCCATGGCATCTTGGAGCGGCTGAATGTTCGTCTTCCAACGCCGCGAGCTATAAGTGAGCCAAGCATCGGCAATCGGATCGGTCGGCGAGAATTGCTGCACAGTCAAAATATTGGCCGGGGTTGTCGTGCCGATGCCGACATTTCCGCCCTCTTTAACGACCAGCCTTGTATTTGCCGCGCCTCCTGGAGTCGCTTCGGTTAATGCGAAGTAGTTGCTCCCGTGGGCTCCGATCACCCAATTGCTGCCTCCGTCGGTGTCCTGAAACTCAATCCAAGGGCCTGACGAGCGCAAGGTCAGCAAATTGTTGGGCGTTGTCGTCCCGATGCCGACCTTGCCGCCGGTTTCGTACAACATCGAGTTTCCAATCGTTGTACCGGATGCAAATTTAGGGATGTAATTCGTGGAGCCGCCGCCTCCGATCCCGACAGCAGCCGGCTGCCAGGAACCCGTTCCCGAGGCATCTGAAGTCAGGACGTAGCCGTTGGCAGCTCCGGTCGGCATTTTAAGACCCGTCATTTGCACGGTTCCGGCAACATCCAGCTTTTGCGCGGGAATTGTGGTGCCGATGCCTACATTGCCGTCGTTATTGATCATCATTCTGACTTGATTGTCCGTGACGTTTGTAAAAAGAAGCCCGTTTGGATTGGAAGCGGACCGGATCAGCCAGTTTTCCACGCCGGCAGTAGAGGCATCCATACGAATTCCTGCGTAAGAGCCGTATAGATGAAGCAGCTCCTGCGGACTGGTCGTACCTATGCCTATTTTTCCTCCGGTCTCATAGATTGCAGAATTTCCAAGAGTTGCGGTTCCGGTAAATTTGGCAAGATAATTCGCGGTGCCGCTTCCTCCCATGCCGCCCGCAGCCTGCCATGTCCCGACACCCGACGCATCGGAGGTCAATACCAATCCTGCGGCGGCGCCGGTCGGCATCTTGAAGCCGTTCATTCTGACGGTTCCTGCAACGTCGAGCTTTTCCGATGGAGAGGTCGTGCCGATCCCGACAAAGCCGTTGCTCTTTTCCAAATGCATGAGAGTATTGGCGCCGCTGCGAAATTGGATATCATCGCCGCTTGCCAGCTCTGTCCCGCCAGTAGCGCCGTCGCTCCCAACCAAAAGCGCATTGGTCCCGCTAAGAGTCAGTAGGCTTGTAAATGCGCCGCCGCTTGAATTCTTCCAATAGAGCCCCACGTTATTTTCCAAATATACGTCGCCGCCGGCAATATGAAGTTTGGCGCTTGGATTGACGGTGCCGATGCCGACGTTGCCGGCGTTGTTTACAAAGACCACGTCAGTCGGGCTTCCGTCGGCGGCGTCGAGTGAATAGCCGTCCGGCACGGTAAAGCCGAGGTCGGTCGGTTGAATGGTGCCGTCCTGAATCATTGCCGAGGTGATCGAATTCGCCTGGCCTTGACGAACATACTTGTCGCTCAGGCGGGTTGTCCCCTCGTACAGATCGGCGGAGACGCCGGAGCGCCCGTAGTCATTGGCTGCGGAAAGGAAATCTGAAGCGTGGAGGCCGTCCAGCTTGTCCGCATCGACGGCGCGTACGGCGTTCGAAATCTTGCTTTGTGAAATTGCCGCCACTGGGGAAATATCCGCATCGACGATCTGCCCGTCGGTGATCTTGGCCGAGCTGACCGAGTTATCCTGCAGCATGGTCGAGCCAATCGAATTGCTCTGGCCCTCGTTTACATATTTGTCAGAGAGCTTGATGTTGCCTTCATAGAGGTCCTGAGCGACGCCGGCCCGACCGTAATCGTTGGCCGTCGAGAGAAAATCTGAGGCGTGCATGCCGTCCAGCTTGTCCGCATCGACGGCGCGTAGGGCGTTCGAAATCTTGTTTTGGGAAATTGCGGCGCTCGCAGAAATGTCCGCATCGACGATTTGCCCGTCGGCGATTTTAGCCGAGCTGACCGAATTGTCCTGCAGCATGGCTGAAGCGATCGAATTTGCCTGGCCTTCATTGACATACAAATTGTCGGTATAGGCGGTGTTCAACGAAACGGCGTCCTCGGATACAGAGATGCCGGTTCCGGCGCCCACGTTAAGGGTTGCTTCGCCGCTTTCACCGCCGCCGGTTAGTCCCGCTCCCGCAGTGACCGCCGTAATATCCCCGGCAGGCGGAAGCGGCTGCCATCGCCCGACGCCGGTCTCATCGCTGGTGAGAACCAGTCCTGAACCCGCACCGGTCGGCATTTTAAAGCCGGCCATCTGCACCGTGCCGGCTACGTCAAGTTTCTGCGCGGGCACCGTCGTGCCGACGCCGACGCGGCCTTGGCCGGTGATATTGAGCACATTGTCCACGCCGCCCAAACCGAGGGCAATAAAGTTGTCGGCATTTCCGTCACCCAGATAAGTGAAACCAAGCCAACCAAAATTACGCGCCGACTCTTCTTTTCCGAATCGCAGGCCGACGTTGTGCCAACCGGCGGCGCCGGGGCCCCAAATCCGCAGAGGATGAATCCATGTGCCGGCAAAAGAAGTGGTAAGGCTTAACAAATTGTTTTCAGCGCCGGCTATGCTCAGCGGCTCCGCAGGAGAGGTCGTGCCGATTCCCACCTTGCCATCGAGTTCATAGATCGCCGAATTTCCCAAGCTGTTCGGCGCAGTGAATTTGGCCAAATAGTTGGAAGCGCCGCTGCCTCCCATGCCGCCTGCAGGAGCCTGCCAGGTTCCCATGCCCGAGGCGTCGGATGTCAGCACGAGGCCGGAGGCGGCGCCGCTGGGCATCTTAAAGCCGGTCATCTGCACGGTTCCCGCCACGTCCAGCTTGTGCGCCGGATAAGTGCCGATGCCCACATTTCCGGTCTCAGATACCGTTATGCGGACGCCGCTGTTGTCCTTTAAGAGAAGATCGGCATTGTTCGTCGGCATGTACAGGTGCCACGTTTGATTGGCGCCGTAAAGCCCCACTCCGCACCAGCCTGCAGCAGCCGCCGATCGTTCGATCAACAGAAGGGCATTGCCGGCAGCAGAGTATACATGCAGTTTTTCCCTGGGATTTGTTTTGCCGATGCCCACCCTGCCTTCATTGTCTACATAAACCACATCAGCGGGAGAACCGTCCGCCGCATCGAGCGAGTGGCCGTCCGGAAGACCAAACGAGAGATCCAGCGTTTGAATCGTCCCGTCCTGAATCATAGCCGAGGTAATGCCTCCCTCGGCGACGGAAAGCTCGACTTGGCCGGACTCGCCGCCGCCGGTCAATCCGGCGCCGGCGCGGACAGCTGTAATATCGCCCTCGCCGCCGGCTGCTGCGGAAATGGTCAACGTATCGTTACGCGCCGTAATGGAAATGTTCGCTCCCGCCGCCAGCGTAACCTTGTCGGTCAAGGAGTTGATTTGCCGCACAACAGTACGGTCGGCAATCTTGACGGCAGTGATCGCACCGTCGGATACGCTTCGGCTGTTCAGGCTGTACGCGGAAGAGGTCAAGGGAATGCGCGGGATTAACTCCGGCTCATCATTGACCGAAATTCCCAGCCAATAAGGGCGATCGAAAGGGAGCTTGAGCGGATGTATGCTCCCCAAGACAGCATGAAAAACGCCGCCGATCGTCTGCAGAGAATGCGTCTCCGTCCATAGCGCCTCTGCTGCCGAGGAATCGGCATAGAGCTTGAAGGTCAGCCGAACGACCTGGTCCGCCGCTGCTTTTCCGGAAGCGTCCGTCAACAGCCCCTGATAGCTCATCGTTTCCGGAATTTGCGCCGAGAGGGAAAATGCCGCGCACAAATAGACCCAAATAAAGATCATCCGCTTCATGGCGTTTCTCCTTAAAAATTTATTTCGACAGATTGCGGATCACCAAAAGAAATTGAATGGGAGGGAACACACCATTGGTCCTCCCGCTTTTTATACTTGCTTTTCAGTAAAGATAGTTATCGGAGGCTGGAGTCGGATTCGGCAGGAAGATGAGGGAATTTCGCCTCTGAAATTCTCCTCAAGGTCTCCACCTTGTTCCGCGCCGAAGGAGTTTAATCAAGGCTCGTAAGAAGAGGAAACGCATGCTAATAAAAGATATAGCAAATGTTTTTGCATGTCAAGAAGAATATTCATGATGTATACGATTGTATCCAGGAAAAAGCTATAGAATCCGTGAGGTCAAGCGATAAGTGCAATAGTTATTCATGATTTTTTTAACTTTATTAGCTCCAAAGACTAACGAAATTAAGGAAAAAATTAAAGCTGAGGCACTTAACGAAATACAAGCGATTGACCTATGACCAGAAAGTGGAAATTGATGCACATCTAAAGATGGGCAGGACTCGTTCTCAAATTGCCGAGTTGAACGGCGTTAACAAATCTGCGGTCAACCGCAAGATCGCAAGAAACAGCAGACTGAAGGGTTACCGTAACAGGCAGGCGCACGAGAAAGCGCTCTCAAGACGCCGCGTAACCTATGACGAGCGACCGTTTGTGGATGATAAAAGAACAAGCACCGGCGGACTAGAAACTCGACACCATGATCAGCAAAAATCATCGGGGAGCCTTGATTACGATCGTTGAACGAAAAACCAGGCTCACGCTCATCGGGCGGCTCCCTCGCCGCGAGGCGGCCCTGCTTAAAAACGAATTGGCCGCCATGCTCTCCCCTTACAGAGGCAAAGTATTTACGATTACCGCCGACAACGGCAAAGAGAACTCGGAACCTCAGGAAATTCGCCCGACTGCT